>JBKJWG010000151.1:0-5042 GCA_046716985.1 Anaerolineales bacterium
CCCTCACGCCAAAAGTGGGCCATGTACGGGATTGTGGCCCATACCCGTACGTTCTATGCCCTTGGCATTCCCATGGAGCCGCGAAGCGGCGACGAGGAATTCCTGTGACGCTAGCCTTAAACCAGCCAAGCTGGAGGCTTATTCTGTCCAATCGTCGCTCAAGTCTCTCCATTTAGGATTTGAGTTTCTGATCAAGGCTCGTTTCTTAGCCTTTCTCCAGCTTTTGATTTGCTTCTCGCGGAGAATAGCATCTTCCACATATTCATACTCTTCATAGTAGACAAGCTTGTGTGTACTGTGCACCTTGGAGAATCCGGAAAAGACACCAATTTTATGTTCATGCACTCGCCGGAAAATGTCGTTCGTTATGCCGACGTTGTTGGACATGATATAGACGAAGTAAGTACGGCCATCTTGATTTCCCGCCATTTTAGGTCTATTAGTTATTGGGCTTCAGGAATTCCTCGTCGGGCTGCGGCCCTCGCTCGGAATGACAAATGAGCGAGTCTATTTGTGTTCGTCGACGATGCGCACATATTCGCGCGCTTCGGTCTTCTGGGTGGGCACGCCCAGGAACTTGACCAGTTCGAGCACCAATTGCGACTTGTTGTCCGCGTCGCGGCGGCTCCAAGTGCGGCTCTTCACTTCGAGGAAATAGCCGAGCTCGGGCTTGTCGATGCGATCGAGGTTGATGTAGAAGTCGGTGTCCTTGAAGCGCACCAGCCAGCGGCGCCGATCCTTCTCGATGTGGATCTCGCGGCTGGGCTGGAAGTATTCGCGGTAGAAGCGCAAGCTCTGGTTAGCGGGCGCCAGGAAGCGGCTGCGCGAGAGCACCACGTCGCTGGGGAATTCGCGCTCGTGGCGCTCGCCCATGAGGGTCAGCCGGTAGCGCACATGGTCGACCTTGCCTTGTTCGTCCAAGAACTCGTCTTCGCGATAGCGCAGTTGCGCCTGCTCTGGTGCGTCGAAGACAAAGTAAGTATCGTATTCGTGATAGTGGCGCTGATAAATGACCTTGAGCTGCGGCTTCTTCAGCGCAGCCAGCACAGGTTCTGGGTCATCCAAACGCACTTTAACCTGTACCTCGAAACTCTCTTCTTGAGTGGTGCCACCGATGGCGATCAGCTTGGAAAGCACTGATTTCTCGCGGGTGATTAGGAAGCGGTCGACCTTCTTGGCGTAGTCGGAAGCCTCGGCTAACAGCTCATCTTCTTTGAGCGTGGTGAGCTGGTGACCGCGCATCAGCCATTTGCCGTTGACCATCACGTCGGTCACGTCGGTGGACTTGGCCGCGTATACGATCTGGGCGTAGGTGCCATTCGGGTCGCGGCGGAAGTGGGGCGAGCTGTGCACGTTGTCGATATCGACCAGGATCAGGTCGGCGCGCTTGCCGGCTTGCAGCGAGCCGGTCAGGTGCCCGATGTGCATGGCCTGCGCGCCCAGGCGCGTGGCCATCAGCAGGGCAGTCTGCGCCGGCAGCGAGGTCGGGTCATTGGTGCGGAACTTGGAGAGGAAGGCCGCCAGGCGCACTTCCTCGAACATGTCGAGATCGTTGTTGGAGGCCGGGCCATCGGTGCCGATGCCCACATTGAGGCCGGCCTTGAGCATCTCGGCCACCGGCGCGGCGCCCGAGGCTAGCTTCATGTTGGAAGATGGGTTGTGCGATACGCCGGCGCCGTGATGGCTGAGCGTATTGATCTCGCCGGCGTCGATGTGTACGCAATGCGCGGCTAGCACCTTGGCGTCGAATAAGTTCTGTTTCTTGACATACGGAATGACTGGCATGCCCCAATCGCGGCGAGCATTGTCGACTTCGACCGCCGTCTCAGCCAAATGCGTGTGCAGCGGCACATCAAATTCGGCGGCCAGGGCGGCGGTAGCGCGCAATATTTCTTCGGTGCAGCTATAAGGAGCGTGCGGTGAAACCGCCGGCACTATCAAAGGATGATTGAGCCATTTTTTAATGAACTCGCGCGTGGCCGCCAATGACTCTTCGTAAAAGTTCGCATCCGGCGAAGGAAACTTAAGCACGGTCTGCCCGCACACGGCGCGCAGCCCGGCCGCGGCGGTCGCCTCTGCTACAGTCGACTCGAAATAATACATGTCCGCGAATGAAGTGACACCGGATCGGATGAATTCGGCGCAGCCCAGCGAGGTGCCCAGGCGCACGAATTCGGGCGTGACGAATTCGCGCTCCACCGGCATTACGTAGCCCATCAGCCACACGTCCAGGCGCAGGTCGTCGGCCAAGCCGCGCAGCAGGGTCATGGGCACGTGCGTGTGCGCATTGACCAGGCCGGGCATCAGCACTTTGCCGCCGCAGTCCAAAGTTTCCTTGGCCTCGTAGAGCTTGCGCATCTCGGCTTCGGGACCGGCGCCCAGGATGCTATCGCCCCTGATGGCGACCGCACCTGGTTCATATTGGTTCATCGCCTCGTCCATAGTAAGCACGAGGGCGTTGGTAAGTAAGAGGTCTGCTTTTGTCGCCAAATCTATTTCCTTATTTGTTTAGTTTACCGTTCTTTGCCGATTAGCTGGCGGCGCAATGTGCTGAGCGCCAGGTTGGTGGCCCACTCCGGCGCCTGGCTGCTGTGGCCGCCGTAGGAAAATTCGTAATGATGCTCGCGCTCCAGGCCGTAAATAGCGATCTCCAATTCGCTCTTGTTTTCGGTCGTGCGCAACTCGACGCCAAGGACGATATCGGCGCGCACGTTCTTGGCATACTCGGGCACCATTTCTTTAAGCGGGCTGGTCTTGAGGGATGCGTCCAGGATCTCGCCGCCTACAAATGCATTGCCCTCGCCGGTAAGCGCCTTGACCAGCGCGCCCTTGAGCCCCTTTTCGATCACTGCCAACGTTTGCTTGCGCGTGGCAACTATTTTCAACACCGCGCGGGCCAGGGTTTCTTCATCGACGCCATAGATCCAGTCGCCCAGCCGCTTGCGCACTTCTTTCTCCAGGTCGTCGAGCATCAGGTCGATCGCCTTTTCGTCATCTGCTTTGGCGGTCAGGCGCACATCGACTGCGCCGGCGTGCGCGGCCAGGCCTACGGTTGGGTTGCTAAGCCGTTCCAGATCAGCGATCTTTTCATCGATCTGCGATTCGGGCACGCCGGCCACGTGCAGCACGCGCGCGCGGATGATGCCCGAGCTGCCGAAGCGCTCCTTGAAATACGGCAGCACGCCGTGCTCCACGATGTAGATCATTTCGCTGGGCACGCCCGGCATGGCGATGATCACCTTGCCATTTGTCTCGACCAGGAAAGCCGGCGCCGAGCCGACCGCGTTATCCAGCACACGCGCGCCGCGCAGCGCGTAGGCTTGGCGCTTGTTGTTCTCGCTGGGTGTGCGCTTGAAGCGCGCGAAACGCTCTTGAATTTGCTGCCACAGTTCTTCGCGATATTCGAGCTCGACGCCCAAAGCGCGGGCAATGCCTTCGCGGCTCACATCGTCCACGGTCGGGCCGAGGCCGCCGGTGCACAAGATGAGGTCGGAGCGGCTGAGGCCGTGCTGCCCGGCCACCGCGATACGGGCGTCGTTGTCGCCTACGGTCGAGGTCCAGTAAAGATCGATGGCGGCGTCGCGCAGCTGGCGCGCCAGATACTGGCTGTTGGTATCGACGATCTCGCCGAGCAACAGCTCGGTGCCTATGGTTAAGATTTCTGCGGTGGGCATTGTTTAGATTTCTTCAGGCCTAGTTATTTTGCGCCACGGTTATAACAACTTTCCCCTTAGCATGTCCTTCTCCCAGATAGCGCAGTGCCTCGGGCGTTTCGTTAAGCGGAAAGATCTTGTCGATGACTGGGACGACCTTGCCAGCCGCATATAGTTCCGTCATAGAAACCAGATCTTTTGCATTTGTTTGAACCAGCAATACCCTTATTTTCTTACCCACGCTTCTCCCAATCCGCGAACCCAAGAGGAGGATCTGTAGCATTCTGGCAACAGAACCTCCAACCACGAAACAAGTTCCGCCGGGCTTTAAGGCACGCTTGTAAGCGAAAACCGAACGGTGTGCGACAACATCAAGTATCAGGTCATACTGCTGCCCATTTTTGGTGAAATCTTCTTTTCTGTAATCGATGACGTGGTCTGCGCCGAGCGAGCGCATCAAATCCAATTTTTCGGCGTTGTCCACGCCGGTCACTTCGGCCCCGGCTAATTTGGCCAGCTGAATTGCAAACGTGCCTGCCCCGCCGCCAGCGCCATTGATCAAAACTTTTTGCCCCGCCTGAACCCGCCCTTTATCGCGGATGCCCTGCAGGGCGATGAAGCCGGCTTGCGGGATGGCCGCGGATTGCTCGAAGGTCATGCCGGCGGGCTTCAGGGCCAATGCTTTTTCAGACTTGCAGGCATACTCGGCAAAGCCGCCCGAGTAATTCAACATGAGTCCAAACACCTCATCCCCCGGCTTAAATTGCCGAACGTTGCTGCCAACCGCTTCCACGCGCCCAGCTATGTCAGATCCAAGTATTTTGTTTGCGGGTTTAAAAGGCCCTGATATGCGGGCATAGAATGGTTTTCCTGTCAGGCCTTCCCAGTCAGATAAATTTACAGACACTGCATAAATTTTTA
Organism: Anaerolineales bacterium; assembly: GCA_046716985.1. Taxonomy (GTDB): domain Bacteria; phylum Chloroflexota; class Anaerolineae; order Anaerolineales; family UBA11579; genus JAMCZK01. The sequence continues at coordinate 4,575 of JBKJWG010000151.1, forward strand.
TCAGTACCTGATCGTCCTTCGGGGTCGGCTTCTGGACCTCTTCAAGCTTTAGGACATCGGGTGAACCATATTCGTGATAAACGATCGCTTTCATAATCTCAAATGACATTGTATTCCTGGATCAGGCGGCCTTCGCTGAAGCGCGCCAGGTCCAGCATGGAGACATCCACCGTGCTGGCTTTGCCATCCAGGATGATCTCGGACATGAGCTTGCCCGCGACTGGCCCATGCATAAAGCCGTGTCCGGAGAAGCCGGCCACGACATAGAAACCTTCGACCGGCGTCTTGCCGAAGATGGGATGGGCGTCGGGCGTCATTTCGTAAAGGCCAGCCCAATGCGACGCCATGCCGGCTTTTTCCAGCAGCGGCAGGCGCTTGGCAGCCTTCTCCAAGTTGACCAGCTCCCAATCGAGGTCCACGTTCTGGTCGTAGCCCGGTTTTTCGTCGGGATTTGACATGCCGGTGAGC
>JBKJWG010000152.1:0-3796 GCA_046716985.1 Anaerolineales bacterium
GCCATGCTTATCACAACGAATGCTTGGTGGGCAAAAGCGAATTGCAAGCCATCACACCCATGACGTTGGCCGAGACGGCTTCGATCATGTGCGAAACTATCGTCACCAACGCCTCGATCAAACTGGCCAAGACCAACGCAGAAAAACTGGCTATCCTAGAGAACCAGTTGCAAGGCGCTTCGCAGGTCATCGTGGACATCACCTCGCGCTTCCTCTTCGAAAAGGAAGTTTTCGAGCGCCGCGCCAAATCAGAACTTTCTGCCGACGACTTCTCGCAGATCATGGAAGATGCCCAAAAGGCGACCTACGGCGATGGCCTCGATCCGAATTATTTGCACAAATACATGTGGACCTGGAAGCCGCATTATTACTATGCCGGCTTCTCGTTCTACAACTATCCCTATTCCTTCGGCCTGCTCTTCGGCACCGGGCTATATGCCATATACCAAGAGCACGGCAAGGAATTTACCAAGGATTATCGCGACCTGCTGGCCAGCACCGGCATGGGCGATGCAGCCACGCTGGCGGCGCGCTTCGACATCAACATTCGCGATAAGAAATTCTGGCAAGACAGCCTGAATGTGATCGGCGAATCAGTTGATCAATATGTGGCTTTGAAAGCCTAAATAAAAAAGACCCTGCTTAGCAGGGTCTTTTTTATTTAATATCTGGTTATGGTGTCGGCGTGACCGTTATGAGGCCCGCCTTGATCAATTGCATCAGCAATGTCGGCTTGGTGTAAGCTAGTCCATACAGCGCGTAGCGATGGATCGGGCACCACAGGCGGCCCTGGGCCGAACCAGCGGTAGGTTCCCAATGCGTAGTGCACTTGTGCCAGCCGCCCAGCAACTCGTCGAAATACCAAATGCTCATGTTGCTGGCCTCGTCGGTCCATACTTGATATTGATATTTATCAAGATTGAAATAAACGCGGATTAGGCCATAGACCGTATCGAACGGCACGTTGTCCTTATCGTAAACACGCACGTCCAGCAGGCGCTGAGTGAAGTAGTGCCACATTCCAGGGCGGCGGGTTGGGTTGACTGTTTTTACGATCAGGGTGCCGATATGGCGCGAGTTATCTATATACACACCCCCATTGCCAATGTTTACGTCGTAGCTTTTATTGAAGACTAGCTGCACTTCGCGGGTTTGCGTGCCACCCTCATCGGCAAAAGCCTGGCTCGCCATCACCGCGAAACCGGCGAAAACTAAGAGGGCGAGCAGGATCCTCGAAACCAGTTTGACGTTCATGCGAAAGTGGTTAACACTCCGGACGGCTGGGACGCGACTGTGAGCGGAAATGTTTACGTCCTTATAATAGTGGCGACACAGGGCATTGTCAATTGAAAATCATAAGTATCTGGGTGCATCCCCATCACGAAAACTCTATTTGCCGGCCTTCGCTTCGGTGGTAGCCTTGCTTTGTCCGTTCAGGTAGCGATCGACCTTGTGCTGCAAATAAGGTGAAAAATACCCGGCGTAGCGCTTTTGCAGCTCCGGCAGTTTCCAATCTTCAGCCGTGATGGTGTGGCGACAGATTGGCGAGCCGCACGAACAGGTGAAATCTTCGCCGGAAGTGCTGTCGCACATGGCGTAGTCGATGCACACCTCCTCGCCCGGCTTGATCTCGCGCATGGTCACGATGGCGATCTGCCCATCCAGGCCGGCATTCGGGTCGCAGCAATGATTGATGTAATCGCCCGGCCCCGGTTTGGTAGAGACTAGATAAAAATTTTCCTCCACCTGGGCGCTCTGCCGCTTCTGATGTTCCGGCAACTGCTTAAAGCGCGCCATGGTCACCACATCCCCGCCCCACACGACCACCAGCTCGCCCTTTGCGATCGGTTGCAGCGCGAACATGCCGCGCCCTTCAATGGTCTTTTCGTTGCGGATCTCGAGTTTTGGAGAAAGCCAGGAATTAGGGCCGTCTATACTGAAATCTTGTTTGTTGGTCATGAGTTTGCGAAGGCCTTAGTTTATCACCACCACAAGACCGTTCATCGTCAACCTAGAATCAAATCATGGAAACGGCAACTGTTTTTGGCATCATCGATTCAGTTGCGTTTCCCCATCGCGCTGGCTGATGCGGTACGAAAGCAAGATCGGGATCGCCATGATCAAGACCACGAACAGCGCCACAACATTGGTGACGGGCCTGTCGCGCGGGCGCGTCAGCTGGCTGAAGATCCAAATCGGCAGCGTGCTCTCCTGCCCGGCCGTGAACGTGGTCACGATCACTTCATCGAACGAGAGGGCAAAAGCCAGCATGCCGCCGGCCAGCAGAGCCGTGCTGATGTTGGGCAGTAAAACGTGCCGGAAAGTTTGCCAGCTGTTGGCGCCCAGGTCGGCCGACGCTTCCATGATCGACCACGACATGCGCCGAAAGCGCGCCAGAATATTGTTGTAGACGATGACCATGCAGAAGGTGGCGTGGCCAACGACAATGGTCAGAAACGAAAAAGGAATATCGAGCAGCCCCATCGTGGAACGCAAGGCAATGCCGGTCACAATGCCCGGCAGCGCCAGCGGCAGCACCAACAGAAAGCTGACCGCCTCGCGCCCAAAGAATTTGGTGCGGTGCACGGCCGCGGCCGCTAATGTACCAAGCAGAATCGCTAGCACTGTAGCCAGAACCGCAACCCGCAAGCTTAGTTCAAGAGCAGCCCATAGGTCGCTACGTTCCATGGCAACGCCGAACCATTTGGTAGTTAAGCCTGGCAGCGGAAACGAATACGTTTGCTCGTCGGTGGTAAAGGCATAAAGGAAAATAATCAGGATCGGTAGGTTAAGGAAAAGGACAGCCGCAATCGCCATACCTACAATTCCACGCGGTGCGCGATCTTTCTTTTCCTGTTTAGACAGCATCGAAAGCTCCCAATCGCCGCGCCACGATCAGATAAACCGCCATGATCACCAATGGAACGCTGGTCAGCGCAGCCGCCAACGGGATATTGCCCGATGTACCCTGATGCGAAAGCACGGCCTGCCCGAGGAAATAGCTGGAGTTGCCCATCACGGACGGAACGATGAAGTCGCCCAGCGTCAAAGAAAAAGTAAAGATCGAGCCGGCGATGATACCGGGAATAGCCAGTGGAAAGATCACATGCCGAAAAGTTCGCGCCGGCCTGGCTCCCAGGTCACCGGACGCGTCCAGCAAAGATTTAGGCACGCGCTCGAGCGCGGCCTGAATGGGCAGCACCATGTATGGCAGCCACACGTAGACGAACACAAGAAAGATGCCGATCGGCGAAATGGATAGCGACGGCCCGCCGATACCCGGCAGACCCAGCAGCCAGTTCAGCGCGGAACTCAAATGCAATTCATTGATCAGCCAACTCAAAATACCTTCTTTGGCCAGGATCAATTTCCAGGCGTAGACCTTGACCAAATAGCTCGACCACAGCGGCAACGTGATAGACAAATAAAGCAGGGCTTTGGTTCTGGTGGACGCGTAACGCGCCATGTAATAAGCCAGCGGGAAGGCGATGATCAGCGCAGCAATCGTCACCGCCGCGGCCATGCCCGCGGTGCGCTGCACAATATCTAGATTAGACGCGGTGAACAGTTGCGCGTAGGTGCTCAGCGAAAATTTGCGCACGATCTGCCCCGTAAAGTTGTCCAAGTAGAAGAAGCTTTGCACCAGCATGGTGAGCAACGAGCTGATGTAGATCCCTACCATCCACAACATGGGTGGGCCGAGCAACAGGAAGAGCCCCAGCCGCGAATGCGCGTAGAGAAAGTTGGATATTCGTTGGGCCAAAGATCGATCAAGTGCGGCGGTCGTTTTCATTTT
>JBKJWG010000153.1:0-2557 GCA_046716985.1 Anaerolineales bacterium
GCCCATAAGAGCCACGGCGTCCAGCAGACGGCCAGCAGGAGCATCAAATGCCCGGCGCCAAGGTGCGCGAACAACGCTGGCGCCATTTCAAATGCCAGTCCGCCAAACATTGCTGCAGGCCGCCCCAGCGCACTCTGCCGCAACAATTTATAAACACCGATGCCCGCCCACAGCAGGTGCAAGAGCACGAGTAAATTCAAGCCGAGCGTCAAAGGAAACAACGGGGCTAGCCAATAGAACGGATACCAAATACCGGAATAAGGATGCGCGATGAACGGGAAACCACTCAAGATCTGAGGCGACCAGAGCGGCAGCGTGCCTTCGTGAACCAACGCTTCCTTAAGAAAAAGTGCATTCGGATAATGAATGATCGCAAAATCTGAGTACAGCGCGCCCGAGCCGGGGTAGGGGAAACTATTCAACCCGGAAAGCAAAAGCGGGAGCGGCAACAGAAAAGGCCAATATTCTTTACCGATAGCGGCGAAAACATTATTTCGCATCGACATTGGAATCTATGGACGTGGTGCCCAGATTTCAACCCCATCCGAAGAATAGACGACCTGCCAACCGGGCAATTGCGGCAGCGAACCTAAAGCTCGTTCGCGGGGACCATAGAGCACAAAGTTCACTCCGGCGGATTCTAGATAGCCAATAGCCTTAGCATCGCTTAGTAGGCCCGTGTAAAAGCGGAGAACTTCGGCGCGGCGTTCATCAGCTTGCACGGTCTCAAATGGATGGCCATAGATCACGCGGACATTACTGTAAGCAGGAAGGTAGAGGCCGCTGTCAGGTGCGGCCAGCACCACCTCAGTGGATATCGCGTTCTGATCCAGCCATTGATAAGCTTGCAACTCGGCACGTTCAAGATATAGAGCAGCGTTTTGAGTCCGGGCAGCCTGCACACCACTAGAAAGGACCAACAAGTTAGTAGGTACAGCAAAAATAAACATGCTCAGTGCAAGTCTCTTGAATGTTTGCGGATTGCGCGCTAAGTTCTGCAATGCAAACATGGCCAACGCCGCCACCGGAACGTATAGCCCAGTGATAAAGCGGCGTTGCAGGGAACTGGGAAAATAAATAAGCAGGATTCCAACGAGCAGCCAAGTGGCCAGAAACAAAAGGATCTCACTGGCCCGGCGCCGCGCTAAATAGATAGCGGTAAAAGCTAACGCCAACGCGGGCGAAAAAGAAATCAACAAATCTAAAAACGCGGGTGCAGGTGTCAAGTTTTGCTGGGTCCATTGCGCCAGCGCCGGATGGGTATTGACGACCCAAAGCGAATAGATCGAAAAGGGTAAGCCCCCTCCCAGGACACAAAGCCAGCGACGAATTTCGGCGGTGAGATTCGCGTGTCGCAGCACTTGCACAAGCAGCCAGCCGCTGAGTACAGCCATAACCACCAACCAGCCGAATGGATAAACGATCGAAATCAGGAGTGCCGCGAAAAAAGCTGCTGCCATACGACGAGCGTCAACAGCCACCTTCGAGATTAAGGGTGTAAGCAACCCGATCTGCAAAGCCAATCCAAACGGAAAGTGGGCGTTCGCAAACGCAGCCAGAAATGGATACCCTTCGGCGACCCAGAAGTCGCTGGTGAAGGCGCCGAATGCAAGCACCAGCCAGCCGAAGCCAGATCCAAACAGCGCCAGGGCTAGCGCCCATGAGCGGGCTCCCTTATCAGGAAAGATCGCAGCGAAGAATCTGTATAGGGCAAGACAAAGCAGCAACGCGCCCAGCAGACGGGCAGCGTGAAAGGTGAACAGCAATGAGAGACCTAGAGCGGCAGCAACGTGGCCAAGAAACAAATAATAGAGATTGATGGCTGCCCCGGGGCCGGGCTGCGCTGTATATGGTAAAGTGAAAAGCCAGGCGCCGTTGTAACCCTCGTGCATCTTCGCCAGATAACTATTGCCATCGATAGGGTTGAGCAGAAAGCCGACAAAGACGTGATTGCGATCTGCCGCAAACCACGCATAAACAAATGGCAAGGTGATAACGGCGAGAAAAACGAAAATCAAAATCCCCACGATCTGTTTTTCGCGCCACGCCTGCATGACGTCATTGTAGCAAAGGCAGGCATTGCAGAATGGGTTGCCGCCACCTATAATCGCCCCGTGAATCGTTCCTTTAAACTCTTTCGCTTGCAACAAGTGGATAGCCAACTAGACGAAGTGCAAGCCCGTTTAGCAGAAATAGAAAAGGCTCTGGCCGAAGACGAGGTGGTGAGCGAGGCAAAGCAGGCGGTTGAGCAAGCCAAAACTGCTATGCAGCTGGCTCAACAAGCCGTGCGCAACGCCGAAGAGGAGGCAAAGGCTCAGCAGCAACACATCGAACAAAACCAAGCCAGGGCATACGGCGGCAAGGTCACAAATCCCAAAGAATTACAAGATCTGCAAAGGGAGGCTGAGGCGCTTACTCGCCGGCTGAACGAGCTCGAAAATGCTGAGCTCGAAAAAATGATGGGCCACGAGGAAGCGCAAGCCGCTTCGAAGAAAGCGGAGGAGAACTTGGAATCTGTGCTGGCTGTGCGCGATGTCGAGCAGAGCACGCTGCGCGA
>JBKJWG010000154.1:0-2922 GCA_046716985.1 Anaerolineales bacterium
ATCAAGCCCACGACGAGCGAGCCAAGGAAATTGCTTTCCATCTTAGCCGCCCAATCCAAACTGGGAAACCAGGGAGAGCAGCAGCGCGATGAGCAGCAACGCCCACAAGACGCCGGCTTCACCTTCAAGCAAGCCATCCATCAGACTCAGCACCCATTCGACGCCGCTGAAAACAACTGCGCCTAAACGGCCGAGCGGGTCGAGTGAGAAAGCGCGATCGCGCCAGTTGGCCAAGGGCGCCGGCAACCAGCGGCGCGGGCTGCGCAACAGAAAGACGGCAAGGCCGGCCAACACAAAGAATGGAAGGACGAGAACCTGAGAGGCACCCGCCAGCGGTTCCCACAGCGAAAGCAAAGCGAGAGCGGAAAGCGGCGAGGCAAAGCCAAGCATCAGCGCCAGATCGCGGCGTGGTTGGTCGTCCGAGAGCGCGAACAGGCGCGGGGTAAGCAAGCCCAGGCGCAATGCGGCGGCCAGCAAAAGGAAGGCGACGCTGGTGCGCGGGTCGCTGAGCTCCAGCGACCAAGCCGCCAGCGCGGCGAGCAGGCCGGCCAAGCCGACTGCAAAACGCAGCACGATGCGGCCGCGCTCTTTTATTTCGGAAACTAAACCAATGTGAAAGGAAAAACTAAGCAGATCAAGCAAAAAGAACGAAAGCGCAAAAGCCAGCAAGTTTCCGGAGAGAACAGCGAGGATGCCGGCGGCGGCCAACAATAAACTTTGCATCCACGAGGACCAACTTACAGTCATGGCCTGGCGGGTTTCGCTGAACAGTCCAACCAGCAAGAGAACGAGGACAGCCAGCCCCAGCGGCCAGGTAAATGCGCTCAGGCCGAAGGAAATGGGAAAGAACAGATCTGCGCCAAGGGCGAAGCCGGGGAGCTCGACATTCAGCGGAACTAGGAAACGCAGGACGATCAACGCCAAAGCCGAAAGCAGCGTGCCCCCCACGGCCAGCAGCCAATTGGAGCGGAAGCCGGGCTGGACGCGGTTAACGACTGCCAGCGCGAGACAGGTCAGGAGGAGGAAAATAACAGGCAGCAGAACGAGCATTGCTAAATGAACTCGCCGGGACCGCGACGCAAAAATTCTCCCATGCCGGGCTTGCCCAGCCAGCGCTCGCCATCCACGATGAGCTGGCCGCGCAGAAAAACTTTCTCGGGAAATCCTTTGAGCTTCCAGCCTTCGAAAAGGTTGTAATCGGTGCGCTGCTGGCTGTGAGCGCGGCCGTAGACCAGCTCGCGCGCGGGATCCCAGATGACGATGTCGGCGTCGGAGCCGGACTGCAGCGCGCCCTTGCGCGGATAGAGCCCGAAGATCTTTGCCGGATTGGTGCTGGTGAGCGCCACGAATTGCTGCGGCGTAATCTTGCCGGCGCTGACGCCGTGGGTCCAGAGGATCGGCAGGCGGTCGCCCACCATGGGCAGCCCGTTGGGAATTTTGGTGAAATCGTGCGCGCCCAATTCCTTGCCGGGAATTGCGACTGGCTTGCCTTCATACTGAATCGGCTGGGTGCCATCGAAAAAGAATGGGCAATGATCCGTGCCTATGGTTTGAAAGCGGCCAGCGCCGACAGCGTCCCAGAACGCGACGTTATCTGCTTTGGTGCGCATGGGCGGCGAGCACACCCATTTGGCGCCGTCGGGGCGGCGCAGATCTTCTTCCGAGAAAAATAAATATTGCGGGCAGGTCTCGCCCATGGCCTGCGCGCCGTGTTCGCGGGCGTAAGTGAGTTGGTCAATTTCGCCGGCGCTGTTCATGTGCACAACGTAAAGGCGAGCGCCGGCTTGCGCGGCCAGAGCGCAGCCGCGCAGCACAGCGTCCACGCCGCCCCAAGCGGGGCGCGTGCGGGCATGCCATTCGGGCGAAGTGTGCCCGGCGGCCAGCGCCTGCTCGACCAGAATGTCGATCACATCGCCATTCTCGGCGTGCAGCATGGCGAGCAAGCCATGCTGGCTAGCGGCCTGCATCACGCGGAAAATTTCGCTATCCTGCAAACGCAGACGGCCGTTGTAGGCCATGAACATTTTGACCGTGGATATGCCCAGATCGGGAAGCGTGGCGATTTCGGCAAGGATCTTGTCGTCGAGGCGGGTGATGTTGGCGTGGAAACCCCAATCGACGGCGGCTTTGCTGCCGGCTTTGGCGTGCCAGGCGTCGATGCCGGCGGCGAGGGAGCCGGTTTCGCGCTGGGGCACAAAATCAATGACAGTGGTGGTGCCGCCGAAAGCGGCGGCTTTGTGGCCGGTGTAATGATCGTCGGAGGAGACGGTGCCGAACATTTCGAGATCGAAATGGGTATGCGGGTCGACGCCGCCGGGCATCACCAGTTTGCCCCTGGCATCGATCACCTGCGCGTCGGGCGCCTTCAAATCCCAGCCGATCTCTTTAATATGCTCCCCGTCGACAAGAATGTCGGCGGCGAAGCTGCCCTCATGCGTGATCAGTGTGCCGGCTTTGATGAGCAGCATGCGCTAATCTCCGAAGTAGGCCGCGCCGCTGCCGCGCATACCGAAGAGGGCAAGCAGATCCAGATCGAGCGGAAGTTCGGGCAGGCTGGGATCGGGTTGTTGGGCTACAGCGCGCTCGCGCAGAGCGCGGTAAATGATCGGGCGCTCATTGTCCGGCAAGCCGAGATCGGCGATGGTGTCGGCGGCCAGGAGCAGCTCGCCGGTGGTGTAGAAGAAAGTGATGCGCTTCCAATTGGCAGCCGCAATTGCGTGCGGCAGTTCTTGGAGTGTGCCCAGCTGCATCTTGAAATATTCATCGAGGGCGCGAGGATGATCTGGTTCTTCTTTGAAGAGTTCGCGACGCGTAGCCAACTCGTGGCCCCTCACGGGCGCGACGAGCTCAATGCACCATTTGTGCTCGCCGAAGCTGGCGGGCTGATAGAACGCAAGATAATCGGGTGCTACGATCTTGGGC
>JBKJWG010000155.1:0-4065 GCA_046716985.1 Anaerolineales bacterium
GACGGCGTAGGCGTTCGCGACGGCGTAGGCGTTCGTGTAGGCGTCTGTGACGGCGTGGGCGTTCGTGACGCTGTTGGCGTTCGCGACGGGGTAGGTGTTTGCGATGGAGTTAAAGAAGGAGTCAGGGTGGTTGAAGCCGTTGGCGTAAAGAGATCCACTTGTTTAATGATCGTCTTCCTCACTAAGGAAGTAATATTAAACGTTGGGAAGCTAAAGATAGGGAGGTAGGCGGCCGGGGTAAAACGCCCCACAACCTGCACGATGATACGGTCCCCCAACAGGATGCTGTCGGCAACCAGGGGGCAAGCCCCTTTGCTACTAGTCCCGGGACCAGAATCGTATGTTATGGTGATATCGGCATCCTGAACTCCTCCCGGGGCTCCTTGCTGCCGGGCAACGGCGCGGATCCCGGCACAGTCGATATAGCGGGGTGTGCCGCTGCCGTTGTCTCCGGCGGCCGAGCCGTAGCGAGCCGCTTCGCGGACGGCGTTGGTCACTGCTGAGTAAATCCAAATGGCACGCCCCGCCTCGAATATGCCCACAACCAGGACAAGAATAATGGGGATAACAAGGGCAAACTCAACTATTCCTTGTCCTTTTTCAGTCTTTTTCATCATCAAAATAAATCACTACACAAACTGCACTCTCTTTTCGGGACCTGCAGACCCATATTTTAACTTTTCCGGGGTCAAACCGCTATCCAACAAAGGAACTAGCTTCAAATTGGGTCCGCTTCTCCAAAAATAAGCTTTATGCTTCAGGGGATTTGTTCCTTGGACATGCCCGATGACTGGCAAAGTTCCAAGCTACTAGCACTCCGGCCGCAAGATCGTGCTGGTAGCCGAAGCTGAGAGCGGAAAGGTCTGCGTGCCAATCAGAGTTGCGACCATAGGCATTGTCAGATTAAACTGGTAAGTAACCGAAACAACCATGGTTTTGCCCGCACACGCGCCACCAGGGGTGCTTACGGTTACGCCCACCGTTGCCGTATTTGCCAAATCTACCGGTGTTGTGGAACTGGAGCGCACGCGGTCTATGATATTTTGGGCAACTTGCGGGTAAAGCGAACCGTAAAGCGCCCCTTCTTCGGCAGCTTCGCGGAGAGAGGTCAGCGAAAAAAATGCCCTACCTAGATCAACCCCCACCGCCAGGATGAGAACGAGGAGCGCAAAGCTGACCGCCAGCTCGGTCAAACTTTGGCCACGTTCCCCTTTTCGCATTAAGCGCGCAGGGGGCAGTTGCACAAGCTCCTTGATTGGAAATGGGTGTGCAGGCGAGTTTTGTTCAACTATTCAGGTTATCCCAAACTCACCTTTTCTGCCTATCCCACTTTTGGCCTAGCCATTAAGGCTAATTGGCCACGTCAAAGGGCAGGTTAAAGTTGGCGCTGGTTGCCACCAGGACCCCCGCCCCGGAGGTCTGCATAATGCTCAGCTCAGCACCGGCCTCGCCCTGCACCAAAAGCACAAAAGTCTCGCCTGCGACCCATTCCATCTGGGCTCTGGCCGCCAAAAAAGCGGTTAGCTGTGAGATGGGCACTACATTTTCGTTGGCAGAGTTGCCCATCCACACCTGCAGTTCTATTTCGTGGATCGTATAAATAAATCGGTTATTGTCCGGAGCCCAGTCCCCAAAAATGAGGGAGGGAATTTCAAAAACTATTGACTCGTTGCTGCCGTTACTTAGAGCAACCACGAACTCGTACTGGCTGAGCTCCGGCGCGCCCACCGGACGCAGGTAGGCGATGCGCCCGATATCCGGTGAGAAGTGGATTTCGCTCTGCACGAACCACACATTTTGCACCGCGCCGGCTTGGAAAGCTGGCGTGCCGTCAAGGGGGATGTACCACAGGTCGGTCTCAGGATAGACACCGTTCGCCGGGGCGGCCAGGCCGTCTTCGGGCGGGATGGCAACCATTAAGGCATTGCTATCCGGGCTCCAGCTCAGCGGCGGGTAATAGGCATACTCACTATAGGTAAGTACAAATGGGAAAGTGATCAAGTTTGCGCGCAGGTTACTGCCATCCACATTGATCACATTGGCTGTGGTCGGCGTGGAGAACGCAAGAGAGAGCCCATTGGGGGAGAAGAAGAAATTGCCACCTTGGCCTTGACCGAGTAAAGGAGTTACGACTGCAGAATCGGCGGAGACCAGATAAAGATCATCGCCCAAACCCAGCCCCGGTCCTTCGTGCAAAACCTCAGTGTTGAACGCCAGCGTATATGTGCCGGGTTGCCACTCGAATTTATATAAAGAGAAAGTGCTGCCCTGATCCGGCGCGGGCAACCCGGCAAAGAAATTGGCGCCGGCCAACATTTGGTTGCCGGTACCATCGCTGGCCACCACCCACAATTCGTTCAGAGTCGCCGGCAGTGGGAATTCGACGTTGGGATCGTAAAGCGGATTGGGTAAGGCGCGGCTGAAAGCAATGCGGCAGCCATCGGAAGATATGCGTACGTCATTGACATCCCCGCTGCCAGTTAGCTGACTATGCGGACCGTTTTCCACCCACAGCCACGCATCGCTGTCTTTGACATACGCCAGGTTCAGTTGCCCGCTATTGGCGCAGGCGCCGAAGCTGCTTTGCGTGGGGATCTCGCCGTCCAACGGCGCCTGGGTGGGCAGTGCACCTTGTGCATTCAATGTGGCCGCGACAATAGAAGCCACCTGGTCTTCGTTGCTCAGACCGCCAGCAGGTGCGCAGGCAGCCAGCACAAGCAATACAAAAAGGCTTAGTAAGCCAAAGGGGTTAGTGAGTTTGTGCATCAGATTCACCTCGTCGCAACTATTTTTTAGCTTACCACAGAAGCGCTTTGGCTCTTTTGATAGCAAACATCCCATGCTAAATTACTCTTTGTTGACTATTTGACTTATAACTGTTATAAGTCAAACTATGCAAGGAGAAAGTCTCAGCGCTTGGATCTGTACGGCACTCATGCGCATCGGCACGCGCATGGCCACCGGCTTCGATCAGCATTTTGCTGAGCTTGGCATCACCCAAGCCCAGTTTCGCCTGCTGCTGGCGGTTTGGACACAGGGCAGCGGAGAGGGCATCGCCCCCTCGGTGCTGGCCGATTTTCTATTTATCGAGCGGGGAACTGTCTCTGTGCTTAGCAACAACATGGTGGAGCAAGGCTGGCTGGAACGCAAACCTGGTGAGAACCGGCGCAGTTATCGACTGGCGATAACGAAAGCGGGCCAACGCGTTCTGGAGAATGTAATTCCGCCTGCCATTGCACTTGCGGACGCGACCTTATCAGGATTTTCGCGCAAAGAATTGGAAGGCATGCGCACAAGCCTAGAACTGGTTGAAACAAAATTGCGAACGGACAAAACGAAGCAAAAGGAATAGAGATGAGCGAAATTATCCTGGAAGCCAAAGACCTGCACAAACGATTTGACAAAGTGCATGCCGTGCAAGGCATCAGCTTTACGATTCGCCAAGGCGAGATCTTCAGCTTGCTTGGCCCCAACGGCGCCGGCAAGACCACGACCATCTCGATGCTGAGCTGCCTTCTGGCGCCCAGCAGCGGCGACGCCACTATCGATGGGCACTCCGTGCGCAAAGAACCGGAAGCGGTGAAGCGCAGCATCGGCGTGGTGCCGCAAGAAATTGCGCTTTACCCCGATCTGACTGCGCGCGAGAACCTGGCCTTTTGGGGGCGCATGTATAGCCTGCGCGGCGAGCCTTTGAAGAAACGCATCGCCGCCGTGCTCGACATCGCCGGGCTCAGCGAGCGCGCCGACGAAAAAATAGAAAAATATTCGGACGGCATGAAACGCCGCATCAACATCGCCGTGGTCTGCTGCACCGGCCGCGGGTGGGCTTTATGGACGAGCCGACGGTAGGCATCGATCCGCAGAGCCGTCGCAATATCCTCGACATGGTCAAGGCGCTTAACGCGCAGGGGATGACCGTGCTCTACACCACCCATTACATGGAAGAAGCGCAGGAGCTTAGCCACTGTATCGGCATCATCGACCACGGCTCACTGATCGCGCTCGGAACGCTTGACGAGCTGACGCGCCTGGTTGGGCAGGCCGATGTGGTCCAGCTTCAGGTCG
>JBKJWG010000156.1:0-2813 GCA_046716985.1 Anaerolineales bacterium
CCTGTAGGCCATGTAGGCAAAATAGATATTGCCTACTGCGAGGGACAGTACCAAACCTGGCACGATCCTGCCGAACAGAATTTCATTTGGGAAACCGATGACGAACTGCATCAGGGCAACTGCCACCAACGTGTTGGTGATGCTGTTGGTGCACAGGCCGAAGAAGCCGTTCAGATCACCTGCCACCCATAGCTTGGGACTTTTTTTTGCTGCACTCATGATCTCTTCTCCTTATTGGGTTGATAGATTGAATTAACCCTGTATCAGGGGAAATTCCAAACGATTAGCCTGCCTCTAAGGTCTTCTTTTCGTAAGGCAGGAAACTGAAGCCATAACATAAGGCGGCGAGCAAGACATAGCCGATGGTGATGGCTGAAGGTAAACCAGCTTCTCCAAACTGCACTTGCTCCGCATGGACAAAGCCGAAGTAGGACAAGACGGCACCGCCCACGGCATAGGCGGCGGCGAGTTTCGGTTTGCGGTCGATCAGGAAGACTGCGATGGCACCCCAGATCAGACCGCTTAAGATCGCTCCGCCGCCCAGCTTCGTCAGGCCTTCATATAGAACCCCGTTGCCACTCAGCGCATCTAACAAATCGCTGGCTTTGACTCCGACCGTGTTGAGCACCCCATCCACTTGAGTCTTGCCCCAGGCGGCAAAGTGCGGGACGAGGGCCAACACAATGGCGGGCGCGTGAGAGCGCGGCGTGGCTTGGAATGCCTGAGCGCCGACGAGAGCGCCGATGTAAAGGAGGATGGGCAGAATGGCGACGAGGGGAATCAAGGTGAGAAGCACCGGAACAAGATTTAGCACGGTGACGGCTAAGACCAAGGCGCCAGTTGCCAGCGAATAACCCACACGCCCGCCAACCGCCTTCCAGCCGGGGTGACCGATGTAAACCGCGTTCGGAAAGGGGCAGCCGAGCACAGTGCCGACGATGCTATTGACGCCATCCACGACGAGCACTTCACGCACGTTGTATTCATCGCCCGCAGCCGAGGCGCTCTCGACGTTATCCATAGCTTCGATGAAATCGTACACACCGAATGGAATGGCAGTGACCAGGAGGGGCGCGATGTTCTTGAAACCGGCGATCAAATTATCAAGCTGAGGCAAAGGCAGCGATAAACCCAAGCCGCCAAAGGCTTCGCGCAAGGCGCCAGAGTCCATGACTGGCGCCCAGCCAAACAAGGTGGCGCCCCAGGCCATTGCCGCGCCAACGAAAATGGCCACGAGGCCGGCTGGCAACTTCCAGGGGAAACGAACGCCAGCAAACCAGCCGCCCAAAACAATGGCGAGGCAGACCAAACCGATCCAGGGATAGGGAAACAAGATCTGCATGGCCGGACGCAGCGAAATGAAGGCGATAGAAACGCCAGCCAGCGTGCCTAGCAAGGCGGCACGCGGGGTGAGCTTGCGGATGTAGGGAGCGAAGAACGCGCCGCTTAGATTCACCAAACCTTCGATGAAGGCCCAGGCCAAGCCGACCTGCCAGGCGAGAATGGGATCACCGGTGGCGATGCGCACCGGCAGCATGATGACGAGCACGACGATGAACATGTGCGGCACGCTGGGACCGGCGGGCATGGCAGTGACATCTTTGCGGCCTTCTTTTTGAGCGAGCCTGCGCGCCATGAAGCCGTAGTAAATATTGCTCAGAAAGAGCATGACGCCTACGGCTGGAACGATGCGCCCGAAGACGATCTCGGCGGGCAATTGCACAACGCCAAGAAGCAAGCCGGACAAAACCAAGATATTCAAAACGCTGTTGGTACCTAAGCCAAAGAAGGCATTCCAATCACCTGGAACCCAATAAGGCACCTTGAAATTGCGAGCAGCACGCTTAGCCATGCTTATCCTCCTTCATCAGAAAGGATGACCATCAAAAGATGAAATCATTTCTTTTTAGCTTCTTCTAAACCCTTGATGACTTTGTCCGAGTCGCTGACCCAGCCAAAGATGCCACCTTGTGCCTTGACCATTTCCAAGGCGATGCGCTTGAACTCGGGGAAGTAAGAAGCAGTGCAATCAGCGGGGACGAGCGCATCGAAGCCGCGGTCGTTGGCTTCGCGTACGGTGGTGTGCACGCAAACTTCCGTGGTCACGCCGCAGACGATCAATGTTTTGATGCCGCGATTGCGCAAAATGCCAAGCAGGTCCGTGTCATAGAAGGCGCCTTTGCCAGGCTTGTCCACAACCGGCTCACCCGCGATCGGATACAACTCCGGGATAATGTCGTGGCCGACTTCGCCGCGCACCAGTATGCGTCCCATTGGTCCCATGTCGCCGATGCCGGTCTTGAGGTGACCGCGTTCTTTCTTGGCGGCAGGTAGATCTGCCAGATCGGGGCGGTGTCCCTCGCGAGTATGGATGACGAACAGCCCAACCTCGCGGGCTTCTTTCAAAACTTTTTTGCATGGCTCAATGGAACTGCGCAGAAGCGACACATCGTTGCCAAGCATCTCGCCGAACCCGCCGGGCTCGACGAAGTCGCGCTGCATATCGATCATGACCAGCGCGGTCGAATCGAGATCGAACGGTAAATCGTAGGGCTCTGCTTGAATTTTTCCTTGTGCCACTGTGCCTCCGTTTAAATAGTTAGGCGCTTGCCCGAGAGTTGAGATAAGCTTTGGCAAGCGCCTCTTTGATGGCGTGATCCACATTCTTGCGGCCCGCCTCAATGTTGATGAGCATAGCCTCACGCGCGCCTTGAATATCTTGTTCCGCGAGACAATCCAAGATGCGCAAATGCTGTTCACAAGTGGAGCGCAAGCGTGCGGTTGTAGTATTGTCGCTCATGCGTATGAAGTGC
>JBKJWG010000157.1:0-5740 GCA_046716985.1 Anaerolineales bacterium
GCCATATTCTGCCCATCATATTTGGGCAGGCTGACCGGGCCGCTACTAACGGCTGCGGCCGTCGGCGCTTGCTTGACTCCGCCAGACTGCGCGTAAGCCAGCACATCTTCCTTAGTGATGCGCCCGCCTGGCCCGCTGCCGCGCACCGCAGCCAAGTTCACACCCATTTCGGCGGCCACGCGCGCTGCTAATGCAGAAACAGGTGACGCGCCGCCGGTCTGAACCTGCGCGGCCGGTGCTGGCGCAGTGGCGCGCGGCATCGCTGCAACTGGCAATGGTTTGGGGCTGGAAGCAGCTGGCAAAGGTTGAACTGATGGCGCTGCTTTCTCAGCTTCGGCTTTGGGCCCCGCGGTTTTCGTCGGGGCAGCCGGCTCGTTGCCATTACTCGGCAGCGCTTCGCCGGGTTCGCCGATCCACACCAGCACCGAATTGACCGGCACAGTGCTGCCTTCAGCCTGCATGATCTTCAATATGGTGCCCTTGGTCGGGCTGGGAATTTCTGTATCGACTTTATCGGTGTTAACTTCGACGAGAGGATCGTATTCTTTGACCTGATCCCCTTCTTTTTTGAGCCAACGCGTCACCGTGGCTTCAATGACACCTTCACCCATTTGTGGAAGAGTTACTTTTACCGCCATATGGCCTCAGGGTTATTTTATCAAACAACCAAATTTGGAAAACGCGAAGTACTACTTGGAGGCAACCAAATTTTCTACAACGATCTCCGCCACATCGCGGATCTCCATGGCCGGCGCAGCGCTCTTGGCCGCGTCGGTGAGCATGATCATGCAGAACGGGCAACCAACCGCCATGGTCTTTGCGCCCACTTCCTGCGCCTGGCGAATGCGCTCAGCACTCACCCGCGTAGTGCCGTGCTCTTCCTCTTTCCACATTTGAGCGCCGCCGGCCCCGCAGCAGAAGGACTGCTTGCCATGCTTGACCATTTCGACCAGCTCAGCGTCAACGGCTTTGAGCACGTTGCGCGGCTGGCTCAGCACGCCGTTCTGGCGTCCTAAATAGCAAGGGTCATGATAGGTAAGTTGTTCCGTGCCACCAGCGTTGACCTTCAATCGCTTGGACTTGATCAATTCATCGATGAATTCGGTATGGTGAACTACATCATAGTTCCCGCCGAACTGCACGTATTCTTTCTCGAGAGCGTGCATGCAATGCGGACAAGTAGTTAGTATGCGTTTGGGAGCCACGGCGTTGAGCATCTCTACATTGGAAGTCGCCAGTTCATTGAACAGGAATTCGTTGCCGGCGCGCCGCGCCGAGTCGCCGTTGCACTGCTCGCGCGGCCCCAGCACCGCAAAGCTCACGCCGGCTGCCTTGAGGATCTGCGCCAGCGCGCGAGCAGTCTTTTGCGCCCGCGGGTCGGTGGCCGGGGCGCAACCCACCCACCACAAGATCTCGGCGTTCGGGTTCTGCTCGACAGTCGGTACTTCCAGGCCCTCGGCCCACTTGAGCCGCTCCGTAGGCGCCACGTTCCATGGATTTGCGCTGCGTTCCATGCCGCGGAAAGCGGTTTGCCATTGCGTGGGAAATTTATTCTGGGTCAGCACCATAGAGCGGCGGATATCCATGATGTCGCGCATCGGGTCATTGCCCACCGGACAGATATCCGTGCAAGCGCCGCAGGCCGTGCAAGCCAGCACAGCTTCTTCGGTGATGGCAAATTCCAGCAATGTCTGCGACGAGGCTTCGCCCGCCGCCAAGCGCGCCCCCTCTTGATTGATGAAATAGCGCTTGTTAATTTCCAACGCGGCCGGCGAAAGCACCTTGCCAGTTGTATACGCGGGGCAAGCATCCTGGCAGCGGTTGCACATGATGCAGGCATACGCATCCAGCATCTGGTGCCACGCAAAATCTTCGATGCGCGTGGCGCCGAATTGCTCGACTGCTGGATCATCGAAATTGAGCTTATCCAGCGCTCCGGGCGACGGGCGCTCCGGGCGCAGCAGGAAATTGAGCGGCGCCATGAATATATGAATGTGTTTCGAATATAAGAAGTAAGGGAAGAAGGCCATGATCAAGCCGAGCGCCACCCAGAACGCTACGTGCTCGCCGATGACCAGCGCCGAACTGGGCAGCCCAGCCCACAACTGCGCTACTGCGCTGGCGAACGGCTGCCAGGCATCCGCGCCAGGGAGCGCTAACTTGAAGCTCTGCCCGACAAAACGGCCGCCCACGTGCAACAAAATGAACAAACCAACGATGAGTGAATCGCGCCGAATGCCGGCCCGCGCTTTGGGGTGCAGCAAGGTCGTATCGCGCGTTTGCAGCGCCTTGGACTTGAACACGAAGCGGCGCAGTAGCAACGCGCTCATACCCACCAGCGCGCTCACGCTGAGCAAGTCGGCCAGCAGCCGATAACTATCGCCGATAATTCCATTGCCCAGGAAAACGAAGTTGGGTAACAAGCCTTCAAGCGCGTCGCCGATGTTGACGAACAGATAAAACATGAAGGCCCACACCACCATGGCGTGCAGCACGCTGGTGAGGAAACGCTTGCGCCAGGTTGGCGTGAGCGCCACGGTCTTGATAGCCGTGTCGATCAGCCGCTTGGGGATCAGCTTCCAATCCGGGCGGCCGTGGCCGCGCCCGATGATGCGCACGATGCGCACGGCGGCGCGCAAGACTAAGGCCACTGTGAGGAGGGCGGCGGCGATAAAAATGATTTTTTCGGGGAAAGTGAGCATAGAAGAGGCTGCGTTTTTCAGTTTACCATAGACAAAAAAATGGCGACCTTTCAGTCGCCGTCATGAAAAATTTTGGCTTACGCCCCGCCTGATCCGTAAAGCGAAGGGTCCTCAGGTGTAACGCCTGAGGAGTCCCACACATACACCCAGTCGCCCAGCACCGCCCAGTCAAACAGCCATCTGGAATCGCCCGACGAAAGGTTCACGCAGCCGTGCGAGCGTTCGTAACCAAAATTGGTATTCCAATATGCACCATGCAGAGCGCGCGCCTCGTCGAAATACATCACCCAGGGTACGTCTTCAAGATAGTAATAGTCGGAGCGGTCGGCCTCGAAGGCGCCGCTCATCGGGGTGGTCTCCAGTTTTTCGGTAATTTTGAATAAACCCGGGCGCGTCCAGAAACCCGGCACCCCACTGGAAAGCAGCGTGGCGTAGATCAAGTGATTGTTTTCGTAGACCGACATGGTTTGCTCGAACAAGTTGACTTCGATCCAGCGGCCGTTGTCCACTCCTGTCGGCGGAGTCGTAGTTGGATAGACCAACGCCGCATCCTTCGATTCGATCCAGGTATCCGGCCCCACCAGATACCAGGTCAACCCACCAACCTCTTGAATATCGTAGACCTGGATCACATCCCAGCGCACGAAAGTCCGCTCCG
This sequence comes from Anaerolineales bacterium, assembly GCA_046716985.1. GTDB lineage: Bacteria > Chloroflexota > Anaerolineae > Anaerolineales > UBA11579 > JAMCZK01. The sequence continues at coordinate 3,361 of JBKJWG010000157.1, forward strand.
CCTCAGGCGCATTGCTTCCGGGCGCCTGCCGCGCTTGGACGTTTTGTAAGGTCCAGCCGAATTTATTTGTCGGGGTGGCGCTGAATTGCAGACCCATGAACTGCACATAAGCCACGCCCTGCGACAGGTCGCCGCCGCGCATCCACTCGCCCGGCGCGATCATGTAGTACTTCTTTCCATCAATTTCCCGTCGCTCGATGTAGGAAACAAAATTGTAGCCAGCCTCTATATAACGCTTTACAGTTTTGCCGGCAATTGCATCTTCGATGCTGGCAAATGTCGGCGCACTATCGGATGTAACCCGCGCATAGTAATAAGGCAAAGAGGCTAGGTTGATATCGGGCGCGCTGGCCGGCAGCGGCTGCGGCGGGAAGGTCAACCCCAGCGCGGCCATGTGTTGCAAATATGCCCACGGGCCGACCTGCAAGCAATCATCGCTGATTGCGTAAGGACCGGGCAGACAGAGCGGCTCATCTTTAACTGGGTTGGCATGAGCCGTGCTCGAAAAATTAGCGGCCAAAATTCCGGCAAGAATTAGCGCAGAGAATACGCGTTGCATGCGAGTAATTATATCCAGCCCGATGTCAGTTGGACTCTTCTGCCAGCCGCAGGCGGCTCAGCATGAAGAAGGCTGCCAGGTTGAACAACACAGCCGCCAGCGTGCTGACCCCGAACCCGAAGGTGTACAAGATTGGCCCGATCCAGGTGGCAGCAGCGCGCCCGATGGATGCGCTAGTGAAGAAGCCCGCCATCATGGTGGCACGCGCCCGCGGCATCACCTCGGTCATCAACGGGATCGAACTGACGATCATGAATTCGAAGCTGATGAAGAAAAGGAACAAGCCAGCTTCCGCGCCCAGCAGAGTTGTGCCGATCAGCGGCAGCAAAATGGCGGCAATTGAATTGACAGCTATTCCAGCGGTTATTGCGCGCCGCTTTCCAATTCGATCGGTGAATGCGGCCACCAGGCCCTCGCCGCTCAGTTCGGCAATACCCAGTATGGCGGCTGCCGCTCCCAATGCAGTCAGCCTGAGCCCAAAACTGTCTTCCATCCAAACGCCGAACAACAAATTGACCAACTCATTAGCCACACAACTGAGCAGGGTGAAACCCATGGCAAAGCGCGCATTGCGTGAGCGCAGAAGCACGCCAAAGTTGGCCATTGCGCGTGGGCTTTGAGCAGTCTTGGCCGGATCTTTGGGCAGCAAAAGAAAGACCCAGATGCCCATCAGCAGCACCAGCCCTCCCAATAATGGGAACGGTGCGAGCCAGCCGAAGTGGGAGATTACCAGGCCCACTGCTGGGATGCCGAGAATGAATGCGCCCGACCAACTAAGTTCGGTCAGAGTGAGCGCCAGGCTGCGTTGCTTGTAGGCCACCCGATCGCCGATGTAAGCCTGCATCGAGGGGTCGAAGGTAACCTTGCCTAACAAGGTCAATATCATCGCCAACATGAAACCCGGAAAGGTCGGCCAAAATACCACCACGCTGGTACCGGCCACGAATAGTCCCAATCCCACCAGCATTCCGGTCCGGCGCCCGCGGCTATCCGCCAGCGAAGCAAAGAACGGCCCCAGGATCGCTGCGCTCAGTGAGCGCAGGCCGATGGCGCCAGAAAGCGTCGCCAGTGAAACGCCCAACGCGTCGCGGAACACGGGCAGGAATGGATAGACCATGCGAAAGGCGATGCTGGTCAGCATGCGGATGAAAGTGAAAATGGGGATTTGGAAGCACAAAGAATCTTTAAATGATGTTGTCTTCAATGTAGATCCTTTATGAAATTCTAGGATTTCAACATCGGCATCTTGATGCCGTGTCGTTTTGCTGCCGCGATGGCTTCTTCGTAACCGGCATCCGCGTGGCGCACCACGCCCATGCCCGGGTCGCTGGTGAGCACGCGCTCTAGTCGCACCGCGGCTTCCGGCGTGCCATCTGCCACGATCACTTGCCCGGCGTGCTGGCTGTAGCCGATGCCCACGCCGCCGCCGTGATGGAACGAGACCCAGGTCGCGCCATTGACCGCGTTGATCAACGCGTTAAGGATCGGCCAGTCGCTTATTGCGTCGCTGCCGTCTTTCATCGCTTCAGTTTCGCGATTGGGCGAGGCCACCGACCCGGAATCCAAGTGATCGCGGCCTATCACGATCGGCGCGCTCACCTCACCCTTCGCCACCATCTCATTGAAGCGCAGCCCGGCGATGGCGCGCTCCCCGTAACCCAGCCAGCAGATGCGCGCCGGCAATCCCTGGAACGGAATGCGCTCGCGCGCCATCGCCAACCAGCGGTGCAAGTGTTCATTTTTGGGAAATAATTGCTTGATGGCTTCGTCGGTCTTGTAAATATCTTTGGGGTCTCCGGAGAGCGCCACCCAGCGGAACGG
>JBKJWG010000158.1:0-4582 GCA_046716985.1 Anaerolineales bacterium
CAGACTATCGGCAAGGCCGTGGGCCTGGCCGTGTTCGCGTCAGATGCGTTGTCGTCGACGGCGTACGCCACGCAGGAAATTCTGGTCATCCTGGCGCTGGCGGGCACGGGCGCGCTAGGGCTTTCGATCCCGCTTTCGATCGCCATCGTGGCTTTGCTGGTGATCGTGACGATTTCCTACGAGCAAACCATACACGCCTACCCAGGCGGCGGTGGCGCCTACATCGTTGCCAAAGACAACCTGGGCGAATTGCCGGCGCAGGTGGCAGGCGCAGCCCTGTTGACCGACTACGTACTAACCGTAGCAGTTTCGGTTTCTTCGGGCGTGGCGCAGATGGTATCTGCCTTCCCCAGCTTGAGCAATCTAGCGATTGAAATTGCCGTCGTACTGGTTTTCTTGGTCATGATCATCAACTTGCGCGGCGTGAAAGAGTCGGGCGTCGTGTTTTCAGTGCCTACTTATTTCTTTATTGTGATGGCCTTTCTTACAGTAGGTATAGGTTTCTTTAAGTATTTCACCGGCGCTCTAGGAACTGTGACAAACCCGCCTCCACTTGAAATAGTCGGAGTAGCTACGGGGATAAATGCTTTCTTGATCCTGCGTGCTTTCGCCAGCGGCACCGCGGCCCTGACCGGTATTGAAGCCATTTCCAATGGCATCACGGCCTTTAAGGAACCGCGCAGCCGCAATGCAGGCATAACGCTATTGTGGATGGCTGCCATATTGGGCACCTTATTCTTGGGCATCACCTTCCTAAGCAATGCTATCGGAGCGGTGCCTTCGGCTTCAGAAACAGTCATATCGCAATTGGCGCGCACGGTTTTTGACAATCGCTTCATTTATTTAGCTATGGTCGGCGCTACGACTGTGATCCTAGTAATGGCGGCTAACACGGCCTTCGCCGATTTCCCGCGGCTGAGCGCGCTGGCCGCAGCAGATGGTTTTTTGCCGCGCCAACTAACCTATCGCGGCAGCCGCCTGGTTTATTCGCGCGGCATTGTGCTGCTGGCGCTGGTCGCTTCTGGTCTCATCGTTGTCTTTCGCGCCAGCGTGACGGCCTTGATCCCGCTCTACGCGATCGGCGTATTCCTTTCATTCACGTTATCGCAAGCCGGTATGGCGAAACGTTGGTTGAAGATAGGCCAACTTAAAAAATTAGGCCGCAAGAAAATAAAAAAGGCAGAGCACCATCACGAAGTAGCTGAACTCAAATACGATCCGAAATGGCAATTGAAAATGTTCATCAACGGATTCGGCGCGCTGTGCACAGGCATCGTGATGATCGTATTCGCGGTCACCAAGTTCAGCGACGGGGCCTGGATCATTTTGTTGTTGCTGCCCACATTGGTAATTATTTTCTTCGCCATCCATCATCACTACGAAGATCTAGCACACCGGCTGACTTTGGAAGGTTACAAGCAACCAAAACCCTTCAGACGGCAGAAAGTGATCATTCCGGTCTCAGGGGTGCACCGCGGCACGTTGAATGCTCTGCGCTATGCGCGCTCGATAAGCAAAGACGTAACGGCTATTCATGTGGCGGTGGATGCGGCCGCCGGCGAAAAGGTGCTGTTAAAGTGGCAGGCCTGGGCGCCTGAAGTGAATTTGGTCATTCTCGGCTCGCCGTTCCGCTTGCTGCTGGAACCGCTGCTGCGCTACATCAAGGTGGTGGCGGCCGATCGTAAGCCGAACGAGATCGTAACGGTAGTGGTGCCGGAGTTCGTGCCGCGCGTGTGGTGGCACAGCTTCCTGCATACGCGGGCGGCGCAACTGCTGCGCATGCGGCTGCTGTTTACGCAGGGCGTGGTGATCGTCGAAGTGCCCTACGTGGTGGATTAAATAAAAAAGCGCTGCAATCGCAGCGCTTTTTTTTGGCAAGTAGCCGGGCTAGGAATTGGCGAAGTCCGCCACTATGCGCGCCACGTGTTGAGTGCCCTTGAGATAAAGATCCTCGCGGATGTTTTCGTTGGGCGCATGCACCTGGCTGCCCGGGTAGCCGTGCCCGGCGGTGGCCACCGGAAGATGAAGGAAATGTAGGAAGGCATGGTTGGGCCCGGAGCCGCCCGACATAGGCACGCGAATCTGGGGCATGCCGTAGACATCTTTCGCAGCGTTTGCTACTAATTCAATGAACGGATCCTTGGGATCGGTGCGGCCGGGCGGTTCGCTGCCGAGCTCCGTGATCTTGACATCGGTAAAGCCGCCGGCATCCAGGTGGGCGCGCAAACCTTTGAGAACTTCGGCAGGGGTTTGGTTGGGCACAAGGCGAAAGTCCACTTTGGCGAAGGCTTTGGCCGGCAGCACGGTCTTGCTGCCAGCGCCTTGGTAGCCGGAGCTGAGGCCGCAGATGGTGCAGGTGGGCTGCATGGTTTCTTGCAGATGCAGATCGGGATTGCCTTCGGTGCCTCCCAGGAATTTCTTCACGCCATAGCGGCTTTTGTAATCATCGCCTTCGTAGGGAAGTTCGGTGGCGAGCTTGCGATCGAGGTCGCTGGGCGCGACGACATTATCGTAATAGTGGGGAATGAGGATGCGCTCGTCGGGGCCTTTGAGGCTGGCCAGCGCCCACACCAGGCGCCAGGCGGCGTTGGGGAAGATCGAGCCGCCGAGGCCGGAGTGCACGTCCATGGTGAGCAGATCTACATCTAGTTGAACATAGCAGATGCCACGCATGCCCATGATCTGCTGGGGCACGTCGTGCTGATTGACATTGCCGAATTCCCAGATGCAGGCGTCTGCGGCGAGCTTCTGGGCGTACTTCTCCACGAAGGGCGGCATATGCACGCTGCCGATCTCTTCTTCACCTTCGACGGCGAACTTAATGTTGCAGGGCAGCTCTTTGTCTTGGGCGAGCAAGGCGTCCAGCGCGAAGAGGCGGCTGACGAAGTGACCCTTATCGTCGCTCACGCCGCGGGCAAACATCTTGCCATCGCGCCGCGTGGCTTCGAAAGGCGGACTGTCCCACAAGTCGAGCGGCTCGGGCGGCTGCACATCGTAGTGGTTGTAGAAGAGCAGCGTTTTGTCGCTGCGACCTTTGCGCTCGGCGTAAACCACAGGCGCGCCACCAGAGGGCAGGATCTCGGTCTTGAAGCCGCGCTTTTGCAGCATCTTGGCGACCAGTTCAGCGCATTCATCGAGCCCGCGATTTTGGGCGGCGATGCTGGGGATGGCGCACAGCTTAGCAAGCTCGTCCAAGCTAGTGTCCATGTGTGAGGATAAGTAGTTATCGATCTGGGTGAAGTCGGACATTTCTCTCCGTTAGTGAGTTTGGTGTCAATGAATTGTAAGCCATGGCCAAGTTTCTAAACTTGAGCCCAGCGACGCGATCAGAAACATTTTCACTATCTGACCCAGCCAGCAGAAGAGCAAGAATTTGAGCACCGGCATGCGCAGCGTCCCGGCTGCAATTCCGGTCAGGTCAAAAAAAGGATTCGGTATGGCTGCAAGCGCAAAGACGGTTAAGCGGCCATTGCGCTGCATCCAGCTAACCATGCGTTTGTATATGCCAACGTTCTCGATGACCGGCTGGCCGCTGTAACCGGCCAAGTAACCCGTTAGCTCACCGATAGCGGCGCCGCTGCCTGCAGCGAGGGCAACGCCCAGGGCGGGGAAATGCGCGCCCATCGAGAAGACGAACAGCGTGGCGGGGGCGGGCAGAAAAACCGTGGCGTATGAGAGCAGCGAGATCAAAAACAGGCCAGGATAGCCATAGGTGGCTAACTGGTTGGCTTGCTCTTTGGGGATGAGAAAGATGGCGACGCTGATGCCAACCACAAAAAGCAAAGCCAGGACGCGCCAGACTTTGCTTTGGGCGAAGCGCTGCATACTGATCAGGATTCTTGGATCGTTACCGAAAGCAGCTTGCCAGCGGGCGCGTTGCGATCGCCTGGGTCACGCTCGGGGATGGCCATGAGCACATCTTCGCCTTCGATCAGCTGCCCGAAGACGGTGTGCTTGTCGTTCAGATGAGGCGTGGCGCGGTGGGTGATGAAGAATTGCGAACCGTTGGTGCCCGGCCCGGCGTTAGCCATGGAAAGCACACCGCGCTTGTCGTGGCGCAGGCTGGGATCGAATTCGTCGGCGAACTTGTAACCGGGCCCGCCGCTGCCGGTGCCGGTGGGGTCGCCACCCTGCACCATGAAATCATTGATGACGCGATGAAAGGTGGTGCCGTCGTAGTAGCCCTGACGGGCGAGAAAGACAAAATTGTTAACGGTGTTGCGGACCTTATCGGCGTGTAGTTTGATAACCATGTCGCCCTTGTCCGTATGGATGGTTGCCATGTAATTTTTCTTCGGGTCAATCTCCAGAGCGGGTGAGGTGTTCCATTGTTTGCCAGCCATTGAATTTTCCTTTCAGAGTTAGGTTTTGACGGGTTATTTGAATTCTTGCATCTTGGCTTCGATGCGGGCTGAGACAATTTCCAAGGCAACTTGGTTGACGCCGAATGGAATGATGAGATCGGCGTAGCGTTTGGAGGGCTCGACGAACTCCAAGTGCATCGGCCGCACCGTAGCCTGGTATTGCTGGATGACGGATTCGGTGGTGCGGCCGCGTTCGTTGATATCACGCTGCAGGCGAC
>JBKJWG010000159.1:0-7243 GCA_046716985.1 Anaerolineales bacterium
GTGAGGCGCTGCAAGGCTAAGTTGGGCACAACCAGCAATCGAACGATGGGATTATTGAAATGCGCGGCGGTCCAGCGCAGATACTCATAAGCCACGCTGGCTAGCACTGGGATTAGCAGCACGCGCAACGCCAGGCGCGGCAGCAGATCCATGGGGCCTATGAAAGCGAACAGCAAAATGGAAAAGACAACCACAGTGAGCAAGAAGGCTGTGCCGCAGCGCGGGTGCTCTATAGGAAACTTGGCCACTACCTGAGGGTTGAGCTTGGCGCCGGCTTCGAAAGCGTTAATAGTTTTGTGCTCGGCGCCGTGATAGCCGAAGACGCGTTTCACTTCAGCCAAGCGGCCGATCAGCAGCAAATAGCCGATGAGGATGGCGAGGCGCGAGACTCCTTCGACCAGATTGCTCATTAAAGGAGTAAGCGCAAAAGCGCCCCCGATGAAGTGACCGATGCCAGCCGGCAGCAAGAAGAAAAGGCCGATGGCGAAGCCGAGCGAAATGATCAGCGTGAGAGCCAATGGGGCGCCTTCGAGCTTTTCGTCTTCGTCAGCTTGTGTGTTGGCCGAGATGGTGAGAGCGCGCGAACCAAGCGATAGCGCATCCCACAGCAACACGAGGCCGCGCAGAAATGGAATGCGCGCCAGGCGACTTTGATAGATGGAACTGAGCGGCTCGCTGTGCAGGACGATCTTGCCATTGGGGGCGCGCATGGCGATGGCCATATAGCGCCTCCCCCGCATCATCACCCCTTCAATGACAGCTTGTCCCCCGTAAAGCGGAATCTTTTGTTCTGTCACTAAGCAGCGCCTAAGTTGTAAATAAAGTGCACCAACGAATCGATGCCTTTTTCCCAGGTGGGAACGTGCATGCGTTCGTTGGGCGAATGGATGTGGTCATCGGGCAAGCCGAAGCCGGTGTTGACTGATTCGATCTTGAGGATGCTTTGAAGGTCGCCCACGACAGGAACCGAGCCGCCCTCGCGGCGGAAGATGGGCTTGACGCCCCATACAGTTTCTTGCGCCTTAGCGATCGCTTTGATCTCGCGCGAATCGCGTTCGGAGATCGAGGAGAGCGATTCGGAGAGCACCTTCACTTCCCAGGTGACAGCTGGGCTGGCGTTCTTCTTCAAATATTGTTTGAGCTGCTTCAAAACATCTTTTGGTTTCTGGTCGGCGACCAAACGGCACGAGATCTTGGCCATGGCCTTGCCGGGCAACACTGTCTTGGGGCCTTCGCCGGTGTAACCAGAAATGATGCCGTTTACGTCGAGGGTAGGGCGGGCGGTGACGCGTTCTACCGCACTGTAGCCTTCTTCACCCCACAACTGGTTTACGCCGCTCTGTTCGCGATAGAACTTGTCGTTCTGCGGCAGGCGCTTCAACTCGGCGCGCTCCTTTTTGTCCAGCGGGCGCACCTTGTCGTAGAAGCCGGGCAGCGTCACACGATTGCGCTTGTCGTGCATGCCGCCGATCAGGCGGGCGAGCTCATTGGCCGGGTTGCGCACTGTGCCGCCGTAGAAGCCGGAGTGCAGGTCCATTTTGGGGCCAGTGATATGAATTTCAAAATAGGCAAGCCCACGCAAACCGTAGGTGATCGTGGGCTGGGTGGGCGAAAGCATGCCCGCATCCGTGTTCAGGCTGAAGTCGCTGGCGAGCAATTCTTTATGCTTGCGCAGAAATTGCGGCATAGTGGGCGAACCCGTCTCTTCTTCGCCTTCGAGAATAAATTTAATATTCACCGGAACTTTGCCGGCCTGCTGCGCCGCCTCGATAGCCGCCAAGGTGGCGATGACCTGGCCCTTCATGTCGGAAGCGCCGCGCCCGAAATACAAGTCGCCTTTGCGCGTGCCCTGGAAAGGGTCGGTGTCCCATAGGTTCGAAGGGTCCACCGGCTGCACGTCGTAATGCCCGTAAGCCAGCATCGTGGGCGCTTTGGGGCCGGCTTTCATCCACTCGCCGAAGACCATCGGGTGGCCGCCGGTTTCCAACATTTGGACCTTTTCGAAGCCCAGGCTGGTGAGCTTAGCCATCAGCCATTCGGCCGCGCGCAGGATGTCGGGTTTATGCGTGGACTCTGCCGAGATGGATGGGATGGCCACTAATTGGCCGAGCTCATCCAAGAAACGATCGCGGTTGTCGTGGACGAATTGCAATGCTTTGTCGCGGGGATCTGCCATGTTGATTTCCTTTCAATCAATCAGATAGCGCGGCCGAAATGGCCGCTAGCGAAACATCGTAGCGATGTTTCATGTTGCGATGTGTACCTTCGTACTCTTCGTAAATGAAGGGGATCTTGAGCGCGCTCAGCTTTTGGGTAAAAAGCCGCGCCCCATAGAGCAAATTATACTCATCGAAGCGGGCGCAATCGAGATAGAGCAATTTGAGCGAGCGCAGTGCCTGCGCATGCTGCTCTATGTTTTCAAGAGGATCATAGGCTAGCCAGCGCGCCCATACTTCGGGTCGCATCTGGCCAGTGTGAAGATCAACTGGCAGATCGAATCCGAGCGGCATCTTCGGGTTAGGGGAATAAGCGGCCGCTGTCCCAAGTAGATTGAGCACTTCGTACGGGGCGCCGTTGCGCAGCGCTTCGCCGGGGTCTGCCAGGAAAGCGGCCAAGCCTTCTTCGCCATTTTGCTCCACGTAGCGCAACAGGTAGCCGAGCATGGGCCTGAAGGCGAATTCGAAATATCTGTCACCGCTATGGTCAGCTACCAGCCCGAAAACGTCGGCGTGCAGCATGCCGAAGCGTAAGGCGCCGAAGCCGCCGGAAGAATGGCCGGCAACGGCGCGGGCTGCCGCAGCTGGCTGGGTTGGATATTTACCATCGATATATTCCACCAGTTCGAGGATATGATCTTCGTAGCGCCCGGTGGCGGACGAGTTGACGTATTGCGAGCCACCGTAACGCGTGCTGGCATCCGGCATGACCACGATCAGCGGGCGCACGCGGCCAGCGCCGATCAGACGGTCCAATCTCTGCTGGATACTTTCTTCCCACAGATCATCATTGAGGAATTTGAGACCGCGGCTGCCGTAGGCTGAGAGCAGATACAGGCTCGGATAACGTTTGGCGGCATCGTAATCGGGCGGCAGATAGACCGGCACGCGACGTGCCGCCGGGTCGCCGAGCGGATTACCCTCGAGCACCTGGCTGTGAAATTCTTCGATAATGATTTGGGAGCCGGCCACGTGCAGATTATAGTCGGCGAGACCCTCATGTTAGAATCAAAATCAATCGAATAACGGATTAGTAGATTAGTTGACTAATCTACTAATCGGCTAATCGGTACGACCTCCAATGCTTATTCATAGTGCCAAGATAATTACATGGGGATCAGCCAATGCGGTGCTGCCTTCACACGCTGTTTTTATCAAAGATGGGCTCATCGCCGACCTGGGTGCTGACAAAGACCTGTTAGCTAAGTATCCTAAAGAAGAAAAATTGGATGCGGGCGGCCAGTACCTGATGCCGGGCAACATCTGCGCGCACACCCATTTCTACGGCACCTATGCGCGCGGCCTGGCTATCCCAGGCCCCGCGCCCAAGGACTTTCCCGAAATCCTCAAGCGCCTGTGGTGGCCGCTGGACAAGGCGCTGGACGAAGACAGTGTGCGCTATTCGGCGCTGGTGCATTTAGTCGATGCGATCAAGCACGGAACGACAACGCTGATCGATCATCACGCCTCGCCCAATTTCATCGATGGCTCGCTGGATGTGATCGCCGACGCCGTCGAGCACAGCGGTTTGCGCGCCGTGCTGTGCTACGAGGTGACCGACCGCGATGGGGATGCCAAGGCGAAGGCCGGCATCCGCGAGAATGTGCGCTTCATTGAGAATATGCGCAAGCAGAAGGGTGGGCGCGTGGCTGGCATGTTTGGTTTGCATGCCAGCTTGACCCTTTCGGACGAAACGCTGGATGCCTGCCGCGCGGCGCTGCCGGCCGACGCCGGCTTCCATATTCACGTCGCCGAGCACGAAACCGATCAGGAAGACAGCTTGGCTAAGAGCGGCCTGCGCGTGGTGCCGCGCTTGCTCAAACACGGCATCCTCGGGCCGCACAGTATTGCGGCACACGCCGTGCACGTGGACGCGGCCGAGATCGAACAGCTGGCTGAGAGCGGAACGTGGGTAACGCACCAGCCGCGCTCCAATATGAACAACGGGGTGGGGGCGGCTGACATTGAAGCCCTGTTAGCGGCGGGGATCAAGGTTTGCCTCGGTAACGACGGCTTCACTCAGGATATGTGGACCGAATGGAAAACTGCTTATTTGCTGCACAAAGCCTGGCACCGCGACCCGCGTAAGATGAACGGCGGCGACGTGGTCAAGATAGCTGTGAACAATAATGCTGCATTAGCTAACAGCTTTTTCCTCGACGCGCCGCTGGGCGAGGTTTCCGTAGGGGCGCGGGCAGACCTGATCCTTGTAGACTATCATCCTCACACGCCGCTGACTTCTGGCAATTTACCTTGGCAGATTATTTTCGGTTTCCACGAAAGCATGATCACTACAACAATTGTGGATGGCAAAGTCTTGATGCGAGACCGCAAACTACTCACTTTGGATGAAGAAGAAATAACTGCCAAAGCGCGCGAACTGGCGCCCGAGGTGTGGGCGCGCTACACGCAGTTCGCCGAAGCCGCGCTCAACGCAGAAAAGCAGGCGGCGCGATGAGTAAGACCATCGCTATCATCGGCGGCACCGGCCAGCTCGGACCCGGGTTGGCATTGCGCTGGGCGCAGGCAGGCCACCGCGTGCTGATCGGCTCGCGCCAAGCCGAGAAGGCGCAAGGTGTAGCCGCCGAACTCAATAAAGAATTGGGTAAAGATCTTATTCAAGGAATGGAAAACGCCGCCGCTGCCAAACAAGCTGACTTGTGCATTCTGACTGTAGATCAGGATGCGCATGAAGCCGCGCTGAATTCCGTGAAAGAAGCTGTGCAAGGCAAAATATTAGTGGATACGACTGCGCGACTTAGCTTCCCTGATCTCACTCCGCCGGCGCCGCCAGCCGCGGCGCGCTTGGCGCAAGAATTTCTGGGCGCGGGCGTGCGCGTGGTGGCCGCCTTCCAAACGGTGCCGGCCGCTTCCCTGCGCAAAAATTTCGCGCAGGCTCTGGATAGCGATGTGCTGGTTTGCAGCGACGACGCGGCCGCGGCAGAGGAAGTGCTGGCTTTAGCGCGCGACGCCGGACTGAACGGCTATTTCGCCGGCTCGCTGGATAAGGCCATCGTGGTCGAGGGTCTGACTTCTATTCTTGTTTCGATGAACAAACATTACAAAACCCGTCACGGCACGATCAAAGTGGCCGGCATCCCCACCAATAAGCCGCAGGCTTGAACCCGCTCGTCCTCACTCCGCTCGAAGGCTTGCCGCTGATCAAACCAGGTGACGACCTGGCTGCTTTGTTGCTGGCCGCGCTCGGCCGCCAGCAGATCGAATTGCGCAATGGCGATGTGATCGTGCTGGCGCAGAAGGTCGTTTCCAAATCCGAGGGTCGCCTGCGCAAGTTGTCAGAAGTTAAAGTGAGCACGGAAGCCAAGGAGCTTGCCGCCACTACCGAAAAAGATGCGCGTGTTGTGCAACTCATCCTTGATGAAAGCAGCGAAGTGCTGCGTGCCCGACCGAACTTGCTCATCGTAGAGCATCGCCTCGGTTTCATTTGCGCCAATGCCGGCATCGATCATTCCAACGTGGAAGGCGAAGAAGATGAGTGGGTGCTTTTGTTGCCCGAAAACCCGGATGCTTCGGCGCGCGAAATCAGGGCACAACTTGAAGCAACTAGCAAAACCCGCATGGGTGTGCTGATCATTGATTCGCACGGCCGCGCTTGGCGCGAGGGCACCCAAGGCGTAGCTATTGGCTTTTCGGGATTGCCGGGCGTGGTCGACCTGCGCGGGCGAACTGACCTGGCTGGCCGCGATCTCAAGGTCACCACGCTGGCGGCGGCCGATGAGCTGGCCGCGGCCGCCTCGCTGGTGATGGGCCAGGCGGCCGAAGGCTGCCCAGCCGTGCACGTGCGCGGCTTCCCGTATCCGCTGCGCGATGGTAGCTTACGCGAGCTGCTGCGCCCTAAAGAACGCGACGCGTTTAGATAAAACGTCGAAAGGTCTAGCTGTCAGGAAATTCGGATGTCCATAAGCTAATTGAGTTTAAATATCTAGTTACGTAAAAGGATCGATGACAACAATCAAGCGATTTGAAGACATTCGGGCATGGCAATTATCTAGGGACCTTGCCAAGGATATTTATTTTCATACTGGTGAAGGCAGATTCGCCAAAGATTTCGCTTTAAGAGACCAAATTCGCAGGGCAGTTGGTTCCGTCATGCATAACATAGCGGAAGGATTTGAATCCGGATCTGATAACGAGTTCATTCGTTTCCTGCGGTACTCACTTCGATCCGCAGCAGAAGTTCAATCGCAACTCTATTTGGCCCGTGAACTCGGCTATATCAGTCCAGTTGATTTTGAATTATTGAATACAAAGGTGATAGAAACCAAGGGCAATCTGCACGGGTTTATCGCTTACTTAGTGAACGACAGAAAGGCAAGCGCGCTAAAAGAATCCCACTCAATCTATTTCACCCAAGTTGATGGAGATACGGAGACCCCATGACTTCACGACCCTTAGACATCAGCACCCCAGGACAACTATGAAATCAATCCCTGCAGAGTATCAAGATTTACTTGGTGACGATGTGCGTGCCTTCGCCTATCTCAGCACGCTGATGAAAGATGGCTCACCACAAGTGACACCGGTCTGGTTCAATGCGGATGATACACATATCTTGATCAACTCAGCCAAAGGCCGCGTGAAAGATAAGAATATGCGTGCCCGTCCGCAAGTCGCGCTGGTGATCCAGGATCCCAAACATCACCTGCGCTATATTCAGATCCGCGGCCGCGTGGTGGAGATCACTGAGGAGGGCGGTTATGAGCACATCAACCAACTTTCCCATAAATACGACAAAAAGGATTTCCCCAAGCGCCCCGGCCAAGTGCGCGTGACCTATAAGATCTTGCCTGAGCATGTATCCGTCAACAACAGCTAGCGGACGCGGGCGTGAACTCTAGCGAGCTACAGGCCTGGCTGCGTTCGCGCCGCTCGGCGCGTAGATTTCAGCAAAAGCAAATACCTGCTGAAATCTTTAACCGCATCCTCGAGACGGCCACCTGGGCGCCGAATGCCCATAATCGCCAACCGTGGCGCTTCGTGGTGCTGGCGTCCGCGGAAAGCCGCGC
>JBKJWG010000160.1:0-3289 GCA_046716985.1 Anaerolineales bacterium
AGCCAAGCTCGCGCAGACCCCGCCGGAATGCCTCAATGCGGGCCGAGATAGCGGAAAAAGATTGACCAGTTAGGTATCCTATCCGGTGGATTTTCGCTGGCTGCTGCGCCTCGACCGCAACCCCACACAGTGTGAATGCGATAACGCGGGCGAAAAGGCCACCCCATTTTACTTGATCGCCCTATCTCGCCAAATCGTCATCTTGGCTCAATGGTGTAACAATGCCGTTGGCCGAGCATGCAGACGACGTTGCCAGGGCGATCGACAACTACTGCGAACAAACCGGCAATGTCTCGGCCCATTACGCTCATGTCGAGTGCTTGCAGCTCGGTGACGGCCGCGTACTGTCCGCGCAACACGACTTTGCCTGACTCCTCGCGAGTGAGCCTAACCTGGGTTTCGACCACGACCGAATTGACCACGCCCCCCTACACCGCCGAGCCGAGCTTGAGTTACCACGGGCTGGAGACGGAGCGACGCCAACACGGGCGCGCTAAACACGGTGCGGTCGGCACCGGTGTCGACCAGGAATTCAGCCCGTTGCCACGTGCCGTCGCTCGCCAGAATCTCGCCGCGGATCACCGGGCGCGGGATGCCGTCGTCGCACAGAAGCCACTCGCCGTCAATTCGCATAGATACGGTCTAATTTTTCGCGGGGGATGTAGCGGAGAAAGCTGCCATCGTCGTCGGGATGGGCCGCTGTGGCGAGGGCTAGTGCCTGTTCGGGCGTGTCGGCAACGAACAGTTCTTCGCCGGCCACACAGATGCACTTGCCACGATAACCCCGGTAAACTTCCGTCGCGTGGGCTTGCAACCAGGCGCTGTTACGATCGAATCGCTCGCGTTGCGCCCGCGCTTTGGCAAGCTCTTGGGGGTCAGTGATCTCTTCCATCACCAGCGGGACTTGTGTGTTTCCCATCGTGAAATCCTCATGCTCGGAAGACTTTGATCATCGTCATTCTATCTTTCGCCGACGATTGAAAGCAACCATCCTTGAAGTAAGGGACTGCCAAGAGAACTCTTCTTGTCACTCGACAATCTTGGCACTCTCCTCGTCCAAAAACTGGTGGCTGCAATAGGGGCAGAGGAGCTTGATCTGTTTGTGCCGAAGCTCGTGCCAATGACAATAGAACTCGCCCTTGCACTGCGGGCAGGTCACCCAAAAAATTTTCGTCATGGCTCCTCCTGACACCAGATAATCTTCACCGCAGAGGCGCTGAGTACACAGAGTTCGGAATATTTCCAAAGAAGAAAACTCTTTTTGCAGCGTCCTCCGCGCCTCAGCCTTGAAAATTGTGGCTGATCCGTCCTTTGGCGGATCCGCGGTGAATTCTCCGATTCTCTCTCCGCCTGGCTACACCTTCGGCAGCCGGTCGATCACCGCGCGTGGAATAAAATCTTCCAGCCGGGTTTTCTCCATTGCGTCTTTCGGCACCGCGACGCGGGCTTCGTAGGGACGCTGGACCGGCTTGGTGGCGTCGATGATCATCTTGGCGGTCATGATGTTGTCGGTCTGCGAAGGATCGAGGGTGTTTCGGATCATACGCAAAAGCATTGGTAAGAGGGCGCGGTCGTGCATACTGAGGGCATACCAATTAACATGGCCCCCACATATGACCCTCGATCCACTCGCAGCTCTCGCGCTCTTTTTACCCGACAAAGCACTGGCACATTTTGATATCACAGACGCGGCACTCGAGGGCGGAGAGATACATCTCACGCTTGTCGAAAAGGATGTACCGCCGAAGCATGAAGGCACGTCTCCACCACGCTTCCACAGCTACCGCGAACTCATGGTGTCCGACTTTCCCATACGAGGGAAGGCCGCAGTTCTAACCTTCAAACGACGATACTGGAAGGTAGAAGACCAAAAAGAATTACTCACGAACGACATACCGCTCGTGTTCCCTGGCACAAAACTGGAGAGTGCGTTTGCGGATTTTTTAAAAGGAGCAGGCAGAAACCCAACCGACGTCCTTGGCGAGTATCGCGATTTCAAACCAACTGGGGATCAAGGAATTTGAAAAACAATACCGTGATCATCTGAGCGGCTTTCACACGTGGGATCAAAAAGACCATGCAGAGTCATGGATGCTGTTTCCGTCCAACCTCGGATCGAGGCTTGCTATTGATGAGACTGAGCTCACCAATGGCGAGCTCTACACCATTGTCACCAACAAGGCAGCGCATGGGAGAAAGGGCGCTCTTGTTGCAATGGTAGAGGGAACCAAGGCTGAAGCCGTTGCCGCTGTATTGTGCCGTATTGAAGCCAGAAAACGCAGTATGGTGGCGGAAGTGACGCTCGACCTGTCACCCGCCATGGAGGCAATCGTGCGAAGGTCATTTCCCTGTGCGCGAGTAACCAGTGACCGTTTCCACGTACAGCAGTTGGTGTCTGGTGCACTTCAAGAGATCCGTGTATCTCTCCGCAGAGACGCGATCAAAGCAGAGAGTGCGTCTCTCATCAAAGCGCGTACTGACAAGACGGTGTTTGTCCCACAGATGCACGCAAACGGAGACACCGACAAACAGCTTCTTGCACGAAGCAGATACCTGCTTTTCAAACCTGAGAGCAGGTGGCACGAGAGTCAGAAAGAGCGTGCCGGGATTTTGTTTGCATCATTTCCGTCACTCAAACATGCATACAATCTCTCCATGATGTTTCGGTCAGTGTATGAACACGGGAAGGATCGAGTGACTGCAAAAGAGAAACTTGATGCGTGGTATCAAAAAGTTGAGGAGAGCAGTATCGAAGAGTTTGTGGTACCCATGGCAAGCATACAGGCGCATGAGGATACTATATTGAATTACTTTGTGGAGCGGAGCACGAACGCGGCTGCGGAATCATTCAATGCCAAACTCAAGAACTTTCGCACCGTTGTGCGGGGCGTGAGAGACAAGAACTTCTTCCTGTTTCGAGTGGCGAAACTGTATGGTTGAAGCGCGCCGCCTTACTACGGCTACCAGTGGTATTGCGTATGATCCGAGAATTGGAGTACTGGAGTGTTGGAGTATTGGAGTATTGGGAATTCGGAAAACCCATCGCTCCACCACTCCAGCACTCCGTTTCTATTCTGCTAACAGTTTCTTTAGCCTCGCAATCACTTCCGGCGGCTGGGCGATCACTTCTTTCGCCAGCACTGATAATTCCTCGCCGCCGACCGGTTCCACCGGCCAGCGCCGCTTATTTGCTTCCGCTACAAGGTCGGGATCTTTGAGCGTCTTGCTCCAGCCGTCGCGGAGAATTTTCAATCGATCGGCGGGCATGTTGGGAGGCGCCGTCCATGGC
>JBKJWG010000161.1:0-2648 GCA_046716985.1 Anaerolineales bacterium
GGTCATCGCTATTTGACGCTGGTCTGCGACTTGGAGGAAGGAACGGTGGAGCACATCGCCCTAGAGCGCAAGAAGGAGAGCCTAGACGGCTACTACCAGGGGCTCTCGGAGGAGCAACTGGCCGGCATTGAGGCGGTGGCCATGGACATGTGGGAGCCCTACATTCAGGCGACGCGGCAGCGGGTGCCTGAGGCGGCCGGGAAGATCGTCTTCGACCGCTTCCACGTCATGGGCTATCTTGGCAAGGCCGTGGACACGGTGCGCAAGCAGGAGCATCGCGCGTTGATGGCGTCGGGCGATGAGACGCTCAAGGGCAGCAAGTACCCACGGTAAATTTGTTCTCGGTTTTTCATCTCAAGCATGGCGAGGGGCGCAGGAGTTAGTCGTCATGCGCAGGTAGTCGAAGACCAAGCGGGTGTTGCGGTTGAGTTGGCGCATTTTCTGCGCGACGCTGCGTACACCCTTGGACTTGATCGCACCGATGGCGAAGCGGCGCAGCCGGCTGACGTTCTCGGGGCCGTAGCCGGTGCGGATGCGGCTGCGGTCCTCGTCATAGTTCCAATCGAGGATGTAGTGGCAACTGTTTTCGATTACCCAATGCCCCCGGTTGACCTTGAGCAGACGGCGGGCATCGGCCTGTTGTTTGGATCGGCTGGTGATGCCGTAGACGATTTCATGGGAGTGTTTGCCGCTTTTCTTTTCGATGATGTCGCGTTCGATGGCGAAGGCCTGGCCGACGTGAGGGAAGTCGAGGCAACCGTTGAGCGCGGCGGTGGTCCAGATTTTACGGGTCTCGATGCGCCCATGGTCGGGCGGCGTGTGCTCGACGAAGTCGGGATGGTTTCGCTCCTGGAACAACCGCGCGACGTTTTCGAGGAGGGTGGGCTGGTTGGCTTTGACGGTGAAGTGGTAATGGGCGTTTCGTTGTTCGACCAAGTACTCGGCCAGTTTGCGCTGGGTCAGTAGGGCATCGGCGGTGATGTCCTTGTCTTTTAGATCGATGCTTTCCAGCAATGGGATGGCCATACCGATCTCGTTGGTTTGCTTGTGTTGTTCGCTATTGCCCGCTACGGGCAGAACGCCGACTTTTTTTGGGTGTAGCAGGCCTTGCTGTGATGGCCGACCACGCTCATGACGTGGGTTTGCTGGCCCTTGGGATCGATGGCATTGCACATCGTCTTACCGTCAATGGCAAGTGTGGTGTCGTCTTGGCCATAGGCCGCGTTCCAGCGTTGAAAGGCGCGGTCGAGATCAACGGGCTCGACCCGAACCAGGACATCGCGGATGATCGATTCGCTGGGCACAAGATAGCGCCTGTTGACACGACGGCAACGAAACCGCTCGCGCGCTTTGGGACCGAGACTTTGAGCCCAGTCCGAGATAGCCTTGTAACCGCGCGCGCCACACAGGGTCGCGCCAGCGGCGATGGCCAACACCGTACAGAGCGCATGGCGGCGCCCGTGGGCGCGGCGTGGATCGGGAATGTCGATAAAGAAGTCAGGCAAGGATCGCATCTGTTGGGCGCTCAGCATAATCTTGGGTACTCCTCTACGATAGGGAAATTGAAGCACGGGACGCGCTAGCACTTTTTGGGCATCGGTCTGCAAGGGTCTGACGAACACTTTTTTGGGCGCTAGCGCGCTGGCGCTGTAGCCGTGGCGGGTGCGCCGGTATCCTTGGGTAAGGCCCAGATACGACCAGTTCGCCGCCTGATAGACGGTGCCGTGAAAACGTTGGGGGTCCACGAAGGTCTCCAGCAACACTAACCGATGGCCAAAGCGCTCCTGCCAATCGCTCGCCAGTCGCCTTTGGCACAAGGACAGAATCTTGGAACCCAGATTGCGACGATGCCAGTCGGGCAGGATCAAAAAACGGCTGTTGTTGGCGATCAGTTTGAGCCGGTCATAGTCATACTGGTGGTGGAAATCCCAGCCGATCCAGCGATCGCGCACCGCGCATTTCCAGGCTGCCGCCGAAAAGATCAACAACGCGACCCACTCCTCGTAATAGCTGGCCACGTACCACAGGGTTGCACCGATCTTGGGGAGAAAACCCAGGTAGTGATGCGCCGCCATCAGTTGGCGATGCAGCGGTTCTTCGCTGCGCTCAACGGGACGGACTTTGAGTTCTTTAAGGTTCAAGACCGATTGTTGCGGTTCCGCCATCGTGTAACCGAAACCGGTTATACATCATCCGGGGTGGGATGTCCAGGACTCGAGATAGGTCTTTAATGAAATTGAAGTTCTTGGCGAGGACCAATTCACCCTGCCTGCCCATGGCTTGCGGCATCGAGCACGCTGCCGTGGGTGACGGCCATGCCGAGCGCGCTCAGTGTTTGCGGTCGATTCAAACTGAGCATCGAAGCGGCGGCGAGCGGAATCGAAAAAGACAAGTTGGTGCTGCCCGCCCAGCCGCGGGCGCCAAAATCAGGCAAGCCGGAGTTTTCTTGAAAGCGCGGCATGATTTCGTAGCCGGTGACGATTGCAGTGGTCAGCTGTTTGCCAGTCGCATGAACGCGTTCGGCGAGCGCCAATGTGGGTGGAATATTGAAGCACGCATGACAGGGATAGGGACCGGGATGACCGTCCATGAAGTCGAGAAATCGGAGGGCCGTGCCATTGACCAGCGCCGCCCGTTCGCACGAGGTC
>JBKJWG010000162.1:0-5876 GCA_046716985.1 Anaerolineales bacterium
ACGAAGTCATCGGCATGATGCTGCGCCTGTGGAGCGAACCAGGTCGCGAAGCCAGCAACCGCTGCTGCACACCTGCGTCGATGAACATCGCCCGCCGCGTGGCTGGGCAGCTGGGCATTCCCTTTTACGCGGTCAACGCACAGGAAAGTTTCCGCAACGTGGTCGTCCAGTATTTCCTGGATGGCTATGCTGCCGGTCAAACTCCCAACCCCTGCTTGGCTTGCAACCGTCAGATCCGCTGGGAATTTTTGCTAAACCGCGCCTTGGCGCTCGGCGCGGATTACATGGCCACCGGGCACTATGTGCGCCTGACGCGCAACCCGGGCGAACCCGTGCGCTTGTTCGAAGCAGTAGACACGCACAAAGATCAATCTTATGTTTTGCACGTACTCAACCAAGATAAATTGAAGCACGCCATCTTCCCACTCGGGGACCTGACCAAGCCCGAAGTTCGCCAAATCGCCGCGGATCTGAATCTGCCCGCGGCCACTTCGAAAGAAAGCCAGGATTTGTGCTTCCTGGCGGGTCAGGATTATCGTGATTTCTTGGTTCGCCACCAAGCGCAGCTTGAACAATCCGGCGCCATCGTGGATACCGCCGGCAATCAGCTTGGCGAGCATGCCGGCCTTGTGAATTACACCATCGGCCAGCGCAAAGGCATCAATATCGCAGCTTCCGAGGCGCTTTACGTGATCACCAAGGATCATAAGCGCAATGCTTTAGTCGTTGGTTTTCAAAACGAACTAGGCAGTTCAACTCTGAGAATTGAAAAGGTTGACTGGCTAAGCGGACAAGCCATTACCAAGCCGTTCGACGCCGAAGTCAAGATTCGTTACAGCGCTAAGAAGGCTGCCGCCCGCATGACCCCGCTAGCAAACGGTGGCGCCGAAGTAACCTTTGCCGCACCGCTGCGCGACATCACTCCTGGCCAGGCGGCCGTGTTTTATGTTAACGGCGAGGTGCTCGGCGGGGGCCTTATTGCTCAAGCATCCGCCGCGCAGCCTGCAGCCGCGCTGGCGATGCAAGAGCCCGTACCCGCATGACTTTCCCTGGATTCGTGCTGGGCGCTACTGTCGCCACTTTTTTGGGTGCGGCCTTTCACGTATGGCGCGGCGGTGGCTTGAGCCGCCTTTTGCTTTATATGGGCCTTGCCTGGGGCGGCTTTTGGGGCGGCCATCTGCTGGCCGAACAAGCCAACTGGGGAATCTTCCGCGTCGGGCCGCTCTTCCTCGGCATGGGCATCCTAGGCAGCCTGGGCATCCTATTTCTCGGCTATTGGCTGCTAGTCGTGCAGCCGCGGGCCTAGCGTGGCCACAAAAAGCCACGCCCAAGCCGGCGACCTTGCCTACCTTATCGGGCCGCGCGGCCACACGCTAACCGTGCTGCTTTCGCCCGACGGGCGCATTGAAACCATGCACGGTTACCTCAAACACGCAGATCTGATCGGGCGCGAATGGGGCAGCCTGGTGGCCACTCATCTCGGCAAGACCTTCACTATGCTGCAGCCCGCGCTGGACGATCTGCTGCGCAATATTGAACGCAACACGCAAGTCGTCTATCCAAAAGATATCGGCTACATTTTGCTCAACATGGGCATCGGGCCTGGCAGCCAGGTGGTCGAAGCCGGCACCGGCTCCGGCGCCCTGACCGTCGCGTTGGCCCACGCAGTCGGCCCGCAGGGTCATGTCTACAGCTACGAGCGCCGCGCTGACGCGCAACAAATCGCCAAAGCGAATTTAGATCATTTCGGCTTTGCCGACCGCGTGACGCTAAAAGCGCGCGATATTAGCGAGGGCTTCGACGAACGCGAAATGCCGGCCCTTTTTCTGGATCTGCCTGATCCTGAAAACTATCTCGCCCAAGTCCGCGCCGCGCTTCAATCCGGTGGCTTCTTCGGCTGCATTCTGCCCACGTCCAATCAAGTCAGCGCTTTGCTGACCGCTCTCAAGGCGCATCAATTTGGCTTTGTCGAAGTGTCCGAGATTTTGCACCGCTATTACAAGCCGGTCGCCGAACGTTTACGCCCCGCCGATACAATGAATGCACACACGGGCTTCCTCATTTTTGCGCGCCGCCTGGCCGAAGGCCCGCTGCAAGCCGAGGAAGCCGAGCAATAATGTTCAGACGCCGCCGTTTTCGCTACGAACGCCGCCCACCCTGGGCGCGCCCCGGCTTCGACGAGCGCGCCTGGAAGGCACGCGGCCCGATCGTGCCGGGCGCCATGCTGCACCCGCGCCTGCAGCGCGAGCTGCGCCGCGCCAATCACTTGCTGGCCATAGGCGACCACCTCAACGCCGGGCAGATCTTCCAATCGCTGGCCGAAACAGCCCGCGATCGCGATTTCATTTATCCGGCGCCGATGCTGTTCATGCAAGCGGCGCACGCCTTCTTGTTCGGCGAAAGTTTCGCCCCTTCATTAGAAAATGCGCAAACTGGGCTGGGCATGCTGGCAGAGCAGCAGCGTTGGCGCGCGCTGAACTTTGAAGGGCATCGCTATATTGAAGAGTTGGAAGCCTCCAGTCAAAAGGAAGAAGCGCAAAAACTACGCGAATGGCTCGAGTTGAATCTGAAAGGCCAGCCTGTAGACCAAACAGCGGCTGCCGAATCGGAAGACAAGGCGCTGCCTGAGAAATGTCCTTATTGCGGTGCCTCCATGAGCATTGAGCAAATGCACGCTGCCGGCGGTAAAGCAGCCGAATGCCTTTACTGCGGCAGCGTTGTAATGCCGCGTGAAGCAGAATAATGGCCACAACTTCAATTTCCGATCTTAGCGAGGAGCGCATGAAATCCTTGCTGGCCGCGCGCCGCGCGGATCCGTACGTCAGCCCGATGCGCGAGACCTTCAGCGACGAGCAGCCCAAGCCGGCCGCGGTGCTGATCCCGATGCTGCAACAAGAAGGTGATTGGCACTTGCTTTACATCCTACGCTCAGTTGTGCAAGGTGATATGCACAGCGGCCAGGTAGCTTTCCCCGGCGGCCGTTGGGATCCCGGCGAGGCCGAACCCGAACAGGCCGCGCTGCGCGAGGCCAAAGAAGAAATCAGCCTGCAGCCTGCTGGCGTGCAGCTGCTGGGTCGCCTCGAAGATTTCATCACCATTAGCAATTACAAAGTCACACCGGTAATTGCGACAATCCCCTGGCCCAGCGACTTGCGCCCGCAGCCCGGTGAAGTGCAGCGCATCTTCACCGTCCCTCTCAGTTGGCTGGCGGATCCGGCAAACCGCGAGGAGCGCGAACGAGTCGCTCCCGCCGGCCAGAAGCTAAAAGTGGTTTATTTCAAAGAGTACGACAAAGAATTATTGTGGGGCGTGACCGCCCGCATTACCTTGAATTTTTTACAAGCGCTGAAGTTGGCGTGAGCGGTGGAGCGAGTGCTCATAAAGGCAAAAATATTATGAAGCCAGCAAGAAAGTTTTGGCCCCTATGGATAATAGCCAACTTTGTCGCCTTCGGACTCAGCTTTGGCTTGCTTGGAACTATAGACTATCTAGTTGATCTCGCCGGAGCCCATGGAACAACGTTTATAGGCATTTTCGCTCACCTGGCAGGCATTGTCATAGGAGCGGTGTTAGTTGCGCATTTTCAAATGCTTGTCATAAGTCGCTACTTGTCAGAGCTGCGCAACTGGAGATTTGTCACGGGAATAGCATACGCTTTTGCTTTCTTGATAGGCGAAATTTTGGGTGGCTTATCACTTAGCTTGTTCCTCTCCTTCACTCTTTTTGGCGCGGCAAGCGGGATTTTACAGAGTTACCTATTGTTGCGCCGTGGTATTCCTGGCCTAACGTGGGCCTTAGCAACTTGCCTGGGTTTCGCCGCAGGCGGGGCAGCAGCAACCGCCATGATCTTTTTTTCTTTTGCTGTGGCCGGCATGGGCATTTTGGAGACCACCCCTAGAATCGTCACGCTTGCAACAGTCGGGGGCAGCGCGGGAGGAATTGGTGCAGCGCTCAGCGGGCCTATCCTGATGCGGGTTTTGAAAAATCCGCATTCAAATTAATGTGCTGAATAAAAACAGCCCGCTGAATCAGCGGGCTGTTTTTATTCAGCACATTGCTTCTTATCTGCCTCTCCCGCCTTTTTCTCTTGCCTTCTTCTCTTTGTCCACGCGGGGCTTTGCGCCCTTTTCTTTTGTTGCCGGGGCAGATGGGGTCGCTGCAGCAACAGGAGCACCGGCAGCAGCAGGAGCCGCACCCTCTGCGCCAGGAACGGCACCTTCGCCAGGTACAGCACCCTCAGCGGGCACTTCGCCTTCAACCGGCGTCGCAACAGCCACAACCTCTTCGACGATTTCGGCCACGGGGGCGGAGGCCACCACCAGCAATTCATCCGGGTTGGTCAGCACTGTCACGTTGGCCGGCACAGTCAGGTCACGCACGAAAATGGCGTCACCGAAGTTTGCTAGGTTGGAAACATCCACCACAAAGTGTTCCGGCAGATCTTGAGGCAGGCTTTCAACTTCCACGCGCTCAAGGCCGGGCACCAGCAAACCGCCCAGGTTGGCGATCACAGGCGCTTTGCCTTCCATCACAATCCCGACTTCAGCCTTCACCTTTTCAGTGAGTGAGACGACCAGGAAATCCACGTGAGTCAGGTCGCCACGCAGCGTGTCGATCTGAAAATCGCGCACCAGTGTGTTGTGTTCTTCGCCTTCCAGGCTGACCAAGATCAGGCTGGAATACGTGATGTGTCGCAATGCTTTGGAAGTTTCGCTGCGATCCAGTGTGACCGGGATCGGCTCTTTCATCGAGCGGCCATACAACACCGCCGGCAATTTGCCTTCGCGGCGCAGCTGGCTAACCTTCTTGCCAGTCAGCGTGCGGCGGCTGGCCTGTAATGTGTAACGTTCCATTCAATCCATCCTTTGGGGGCGCCTCTCAAAACTCAGCAACGGTTCTATTTAGAAAATCTACCCGTTCTTGCTGAGTAATTACCTTCGTCCCGCTAGTTATGTTTCGCAAAAAACGTCTCCCAGAGGGAGACGCCCAAAACTGAGGCCGAGATTGTAGCCGTAGGCCGAATTTTCGTCAACAAGAGAACCCCTCTCCCACGCGTGGGAGAGGGGCAGGGGTGAGGGGGAATCGGCACGCATCTTGCAACAAGGGGACTACATTCCTTTTTCAGGAGGTTGACATGTACGCGATTAACCAAAGTGACACCCTGCTCATCATGGCCGCTGCCCTTTTCTTCCTGGGCATGTGCACCCTGACCATGGGGCTCTTCGTGCTGGTCACCCGCACGGGGAACCGCGATATCAAAGCGATCAGTTCCCAAACCGCCAAGATGGTGCAGAAGGGCATAGCCGAAGATATGGCTGGCCTGGTGGGCAACGCCTCAGCGCTGCTCGACGGCGTGCAGAACCTGGTGCGCACCGCCACCGGCGTGGGCATTTTCCTCACCGCCCTCGGCCTGAGCATGATGGGCGCCGCTTACTGGATCGTGCTGCAAGTAAGCTGGGCTTAACCTGCACCACGCGAGGCGAGCATGAGCTCTTTCATCGCAGACCTAAAAAGCCGCTTGCCGCAAAGCGATTGGCCACTGGTTGTGGCCGCGCTCCGCAACGAAGCCACCTTGTGGGCAGAGTTGCAACAGAGCGACTTTGGCGCGCAGGCCCTGGAAGCCGCCGCGGGAACACGCGAACGTTGGTCCCCGGCTTTCTTGGGCCTGCTGCGCCTCGGTCAGGCCGAGCAGTTCGAAACTCTGCGCGCCGAGCCCATGCAGCCTGTAGCGGAGAAACTGCGCTACCAGGCAGCCAGTGCTTATGAGCAACTGGCCACCGATGAAGCCGCACCTAATCGCCCCACCCCCACACTCGAAGAAGCCGCGCTGCTTGCGCTGGCTTTGCGCGAACGCCGCCGCTTGCTGAACACTTGGG
>JBKJWG010000163.1:0-8064 GCA_046716985.1 Anaerolineales bacterium
GTTGATAGGTGACTGCCGCGGCCGCGGCAGTGTCGCCCGGTACGCGGCCGCGCGCGAACAGGGTGAGCGAAAAGACGGCATCTAGCAGGCGCGAGCCATAGCCGACACGGGCCAAACGGCCCGGCCCGGCATGGAAAGCTTCCTTGCGGCTTTTCTTGCTGAGCGATTGGCGCAATTGGTATCGGGCCAGCTGGGCGATGTTGAGCGGTTCGATGAACTTGATGTATTGCACGGTATCGAACGGTTCGAAGCGCGGTTCCGCCAGGCGATCCAGCGAGAGCTCACCTTCGGCGTATAGTCGTTCCGGGCCGGTCGCCGGCCGATGCACCCACAGGCTGCTATTTTCCACGTAGCGGCCGACATCCATGGGGAAGAAGCGCTCCCCATGCGTGAAACGCAGCGCAGGTTCAAAGCGGCGCAACAATGCCAAATGGTCTTCGTTCACGCTTTTTGTTCCTTGCGCGTTTCCGTTTGCGCTTCGATGACCTCGGTGGGGAAGCTGCGCCGTAGTTCCGGCTGATTGAGATTCAGCACGACGATGATCCCGAAAAGCATTTGGACGTAGATGTACCAGGGCCGCTGGCCGATATATAAGAAGAGGGCGAGCAAAAGAGCAACGCCTTCCAGCAGCATGGCCAGGTTCCAGGCCGGCGCCCGCAACCGCAATAGGCCGAGGCCGGCCACCACGCTAAACAGTGCCAACAAGGCGTACAAGGCGGCCAACCAGACTTCGTTGAACTCATGGGCGCGGATGGGTGCGGCCGGCGCGACATGCAGTGCTAAGGCAATAAGGCCGACGGCTTGCAGGCCCAGCAGGCGGCCCGTGATGGATATCGTGCGGGGGATGGAGCGCTTTGCTTTTGCGCTGCGTGGCGAGCGCGGTTTGCGGCGGAACAAACGAGGCATGGGGAGGTCAGTCTACCATTGGCTAATTGGCCTTTGCAAGCAATCGCCCGGCAAGAATTGCTTGTGCTATTATCGGCAGCATGCTTCAAGAATTACTGTCCAACAAGCGCTTCCTCACTTACTTGCTTATCAACGTTATCGTTTCAGCGGTCACAGCCTTGCTGGTGATCACGCTGTGGACGCGCTTCACGCTCTCGGCGGTGCCAGCCGGTTTGGCTGGCACTCCGCTGCCCAGCGGGGAATTAGCCGGGCAGCTGCAGATCAGCGCCGTCATCGGCGCCGGCGATCTGGATAACGAACGCCTCACCATCGACCATGTCGGCGACGCCGACATCTCGCTTTCCGGCTGGCGCCTCCGCGACGAAAACGGCAACCAATTTGATTTCCCTGCTTTAGTGCTGCACCCTGGCGCCCAGGTCAGTCTCTTCACTAAACAGGGTGATGACACTTCGACCCAACTCTATTGGGGTCGCTCGGTCTCTGTGTGGGGCTCGGGTGAATTGGTCAGCCTGCTGGACTCAGCTGGCCAGCTGCAAGCTACCTACACTGTGCCGTAGCGAAAGGCGCAAAGTGAACCTAAAAGTTTCCACGCAGGGAGCGCCTTTCGCTTTTAAGAGTTGCGGCCTGTGCAGGCACGCAACTCTAAGTAGAATTATGTAATGCGCGGCATCGACGAGATCATTCAGCAGGCTATGCAGGCGGGCGCATTCGACAACTTGCCTGGCAAAGGCAAGCCGCTTGATCTAAACGACAATCCTTATCTCGACCCAGAATGGCAGTTGGCCTATCATCTGCTCAAGCAGAACGGCTTTGCCCCAGCTTTTATTGAGAAGCGCCAAGCCATCGAGATAGAGCTGGCCGCCGGCCGCGAGGGGCTGGCGCGCACCTGGGCGTGGCGGACGCGGGCACTGAAGGAGGGCAAGCCCGCGGACTGGGTCGAGGCGGAGTGGAGCAGGGCGAAAACAAAGTTCGAAGAGACAATTGTTAAGCTAAATAAAAATATCAAAGCCTACAACTTGGGGATTCCCACCCCATCTCTTTTTAGAAAGTTAATTGATGTAAATGTTGAAATCGAAAACATTAACCGTTTATAGATTGCATTTTGCTTTCTTGCTCCTGCCTCATCCCTCTGTTACACTAATCTTGTTCCATCGTTATTTTTCAAAACTAATAGCTGACTGATATGTCCCTTTCCCTATATCGCAAATATCGCCCCAGCAAATGGTCCGACGTGGTCGGCCAGGCGCACGTGGTGGATACGCTGCGCAACGCAGTGGCCGCCGAGCGCGTCGGGCACGCCTATCTTTTTGCGGGCCCACGCGGCACCGGCAAGACTAGCGTGGCGCGCCTGCTCGCCAAGGCGGTCAATTGCGAAGAGCAAGATCCGGCCAAACGTCCGGAGGACACCTGCCAAAATTGTCTTTCCGTGCAAAATGGCAGCTTTCTCGATTTGATCGAGATCGACGCGGCTTCCAACACCAGCGTTGAAGATGTGCGCGAACTGCGCGACAAGATCAACTTCTCGCCCAACCGCGGCCGCTACAAAGTCTATATCATCGACGAAGTGCATATGCTCTCGCAAGCAGCCTTTAACGCGCTGCTCAAGACGCTCGAAGAGCCGCCCCCGCACGCCATCTTTATTTTGGCCACTACCGAAATGCACAAGATCCCGGCCACGGTGCTGTCGCGCTGCCAGCGCCACGAGTTCCGCCGCCTGCCGCTGGAGGAGACCATTGCCCAGCTTGAGAAGATTTGCAAAGAAGAGAAAATCAAAGCAGAACGGCCCGCGCTTGAACTCGTCGCTCGCCAAGCCACCGGCAGCCTGCGCGACGCAATTTCCTTATTGGATCAATTGACTTCGTCCGGCGACACGCTCAAATTGGATTGGGCGCAGCAGGTGCTGGGCACCTCGGCTAGCCAAGCTGTGCTTGATTTGGTCGATGCCATCGTTGCCAAAGACGCCGCTGCAGGCCTGGATCAGATCCACAAAGCCCTCGACGCGGGCAGCGACCCGCGCCAGTTCGCCCGCCAAACGGTTGATACGCTGCGCGGCGTGCTCTTGCTGCGTATGGGCGCGCCGCTCGGGCCTGAATTTGCGGGCGAAGAAGGCGAGCGCATGACTGCTTTCGCCAAGGCGCTTAGCGTGCCCGAGCTGTTGCGCGTGATCCGTTTGTTCAACGATGCGGCCGGCGAAGTCAAAGTAGCTTGGCAGCCCAGCCTGCCGCTCGAAATGGCTTTCGTTGAGTCGCTGGCCGCGCCAGCCGCAACGCAAAATAATTCAGCTCCTGCGGCTGCTGTAGCTGCTAAGGTCGCACCCGCTCCGCAAGCGAAGCCTGCGAGCGCTTCCCCAGCGGCAAGCGCGCCGTCCCCCGTCTCTTCCGCGCCAACGGCCGACAATTTAGTCGCGCTCGATAATCAAGATTGGGTCAAAATAAAAGATCAGCTCAAAGCGCGCAACCCGAACCTGCATGGCTTGCTCAATTCCGTGAAAGCGCGCGAGGTGCGCGGCAACATCCTTTATCTCGGCTTCGCTAGCGATCTGCTTAAAGAGAAAATGGAAAAATTAGAGAACATTGAGATGATGCAAAAGGTGCTCACCGAAAACGTGGGCAAGCCGCTTGAAGTGCGTTGCTTCTTGGCCAGCGGTAAATCGGGCGAGCTGCCCGCCGGACTGGATAGCTCCGGCATGGTGGCTGCTGCGGTGCGCCTGGGCGGTGAAATTGTTGATAAAAATGATCTCGGCAAGCGCAGCGAATAGAGATTGAGAATAGAGATTAGAGACTAGAGACTGGAGATTGAATGGATAAGTTACCTGGCCTTGGCGACATGGGCGGCATGCTCAAACAACTGCGCCAGATGCAAGACGAATTGGTGAAAGCACAGAAAGAATTAGCCAAAGAAACTGTGACCGCTGAAGCTGGCAAAGGCGCGGTCAAGGTCACTGTCACGGGCGACCAGCGTGTAACCGATCTGCAAATCGATCCTGCGCTAGCCAGTGACACGCGCAAGCTCACCCAGTTGCTGCAAGAAGCGATGAACAAAGCTCTTGACGAATCGCGCGAGCTGGCCAAGAAACGCCTCGGACCCTTGTCGCAAGGATTGAACCTCTAGCTCGTGTTGCTGCCCGAACCCATTCAGCGCCTCATCGAGGCCTTCTCGCGGTTGCCCGGCGTCGGCCCCAAGACCGCCTCGCGCCTCACCTTCTTTTTGCTGCGCACGGATAACACTCTGGCCGATGATCTCGCGCGCGCATTGGCCGGTCTGCGCTCCGGCACCGCCGTCTGCAAGCAATGTTTCAACATCACCACCGCCGGCCAGGAACTCTGCCCCATCTGCGCCAGCCGCGAGCGCGATAAGTCTCTGATCTGCGTGGTCGAAGAGCCGCTGGATGTGCTCGCCATCGAGCGCACGCAAGGCTACAAAGGCCTTTACCATGTGCTGGGCGCTGCCCTCTCTCCCATCGAGGGCATTGGCCCGGACGACATCAAGATCGCCGAGCTGCTCCAGCGGCTGAAAGACGGCGTGCAAGAAGTGATAATCGCCACCAACCCAAGCATGGAAGGCGACGCAACTGCCATGTACCTGAACCAACAGATCGTGCCGCTGGGGGTGCGCATCACCCGCCTGGCGCGCGGCCTGCCCATGGGCGGCGACCTCGAATATGCCGATCAGAGCACGCTCTTGCGCGCCTTGGCCGGCCGCCAGAGCATGTCCTAGATTAGCCGCCCTTGACCTTTTCAACACTTGCGCGCTATAATCACTGAGTAATTGCTTATCGGATCTACTTCCTAAAGTAGGAAGATCCCCTAACATAGAACATCGCAACACGGACAGCTGGCCCCGATGTTTCAATGCAAACGGCGTCGGGCCCTTTTGCTGTCTATCAGCCTTGACAGGCTTTTGGCGGGTGGTTACAATCCGCCCCCTGTGCTTGCGCCGGACCTTAACAACTGAATAGTGATAAGAAGTAAGTAAAGCTTGCGTTTTTTAACAACGAACCGCAATTCAATGAAAACCCAAACATGTCGCAAGACATGCGAAGTTTTTGCGGAGAGTTTGATCCTGGCTCAGGATGAACGCTGGCGGCGTGCCTAATACATGCAAGTCGAACGAGAACCATTGTAGCAATACGATGGTTCTAGTGGCGAACGGGTGAGTAACGCGTTGGTGATCTGCCCCGAAGTGGAGGATAACAGTCCGAAAGGACTGCTAATACTCCATGTGGCTGCAAGAGTTAGAGGTCTTGCTACCAAAGAAGCAATTCGCTTCGGGAGGAGCCTGCGTCCCATCAGCTAGTTGGTAGGGTAATGGCCTACCAAGGCAAAGACGGGTAGGGGACCTGAGAGGGTGACCCCCCACACTGGAACTGAAACACGGTCCAGACACCTACGGGTGGCAGCAGTAGGGAATATTGCCCAATGGACGAAAGTCTGAGGCAGCAACGCCGCGTGTGCGATGAAGGCCTTCGGGTTGTAAAGCACTTTTATGAGGGAAGAGCAAGGACTGTACCTCATGAATAAGGATCGGCTAACTACGTGCCAGCAGCCGCGGTAACACGTAGGATTCAAGCGTTATCCGGATTTACTGGGCGTAAAGCGTGTGTAGGTGGTTTGCTAAGTTGGGTGTTAAATCTCTCGGCTCAACCGAGAGGTGTCGCTCAAAACTAGTAGACTGGAGGACGGTAGAGGAAGGTAGAATTCCGGGTGTAGTGGTGAAATGCGTAGATATCCGGAGGAATACCAGTGGCGAAGGCGGCCTTCTGGACCGTTCCTGACACTCAGACACGAAAGCTAGGGGAGCAAACGGGATTAGAAACCCCGGTAGTCCTAGCTGTAAACGATGTGAACTTGGTGTTGGTGGGGTAAAACCTGCCGGTGCCGCAGCAAACGCGATAAGTTCACCGCCTGGGGACTACGGCCGCAAGGTTAAAACTCAAAGGAATTGACGGGTGCCCGCACAAGCAGCGGAGCGTGTGGTTCAATTCGATGCTACACGAAGAACCTTACCTGGGTTTGACATATACGTGGTAGAGAACGGAAACGGGATCGACCCTTCGGGGAGCGTATACAGGTGCTGCATGGCTGTCGTCAGCTCGTGTCGTGAGATGTCCGGTTAAGTCCGGTAACGAGCGCAACCCCTGCTGTATGTTACATGTGTCATACGGGACTGCCGGTATCAAGCCGGAGGAAGGTGGGGATGACGTCAAGTCAGCATGGCCTTTATATCCAGGGCTACACACACGCTACAATGGCCGGTACAACGGGTTTGCAAGACCGCGAGGTGGAGCCAATCCTCAAAATCGGCCTCAGTTCAGATTGTAGGCTGCAACTCGCCTGCATGAAGTCGGAGTTGCTAGTAACCGCGCGTCAGAATAGTGCGGTGAATACGTTCCCGGGCCTTGTACACACCGCCCGTCACGTCATGGAAGCTGGCAACACCTGAAGTCGGTATCCTAACCGCAAGGAGGGAGCCGCCCAAGGTGGGGCTGGTAACTGGGACGAAGTCGTAACAAGGTAGGTGTACCGGAAGGTGCGCCTGGATCACCTCCTTTCTGGAGTTCCGAGCAATGGTCCCGCGTCTTCGGATGCAGATCAGCGCTCTACTCCACATAGGCAACCATTACCGGTTGCCGAGTCCCGCCGCGGTGGTGGGGCGAACCGCAAACAGCCTGTCTCACTGGTTGTTTGCACCGTAAGCAATGCTTCTTATCACTATTCAGCGGTTAAGGCCGGTTGCGGCATTTTGCGTTGCGTAGCAACGCATGGGCCTGTAGCTCAGTTGGTTAGAGCACTGTGCTGATAACGCAGGGGTCAGAGGTTCGAATCCTCTCAGGCCCACACATCCGGCCAGAACCCTTGGGGATGTAGCTCAGTTGGGAGAGCACCGCCTTTGCAAGGCGGGGGTCAGGGGTTCGAGCCCCCTCATCTCCACCTGTTGTTTGCGAAAGTTCCGCGATATAATGCGGAAAGTGATAAGAACTGGAGACACGTTTCTGAGCGAAGCACGCAGCAACAAATCAAGCTAATAGCCATATCGCAAAGTCTTCCAACCAGACGACTCGGCGGTATGCCGGGTCGTCTTCGTTTAATAGCCCGGGTTTAACAAATCAATCTGTGAATTGCCGCCCTTAGGCCCTCAAAACTTGGGAGCCTAAGGCCGGTGCTTCACGGCGCCGGAAATGGGAGCGTTGCACATCTTGCGTGTGCAGCAAGTCCCTAAACGGAAAGTTTTTTCGATCTTCTGGATCGAAAAAGATGATCCGTGCGTACTTTACCAACTGAATAGATGATCCTAAAGAATAAAATAAACAACAGGGAGTCTTGCCGAGCTGCAAAGCTCGCGAGTCGGGTGTTTTTGTGCTCGGCTTATCCTTGTTGCGGAAAATTTTCGATTTCTCCACATTACCATATGGTTAAGCTACTAAGAGCTTACGGTGGATGCCTTGGCGCAACGTGCCGATGAAGGACGCGGGACACTGCGATAAGCCCCGGGGAGCCGTGAACAGGCTTTGATCCGGGGATTTCCGAATGGGAAAACCCGCTGCGACGATCTCGCAGCATCGCCTTATTGAATATATAGATTTGGCGAAGGGCACCTGGTGAACTGAAACATCTTAGTAACCAGAGGAACAGAAATCACAGAGATTCCCTTAGTAGTGGCGAGCGAACGGGGAACAGCCCAAACCGAAGAAGCTTGCTTCTTCGGGGTTGTAGGGTCTGGCACATGGAAGTGATCAATCGTTGGATTAGCAAAATGGTGTGGGATAGCCTACCAAAGAGGGTAATAGTCCCGTATGCGAAAACCTAACGACTTCCGTCAGATACCTGAGTACTACTGGACTCGTGTAATCCGGTAGGAATCCGGGGAGACCACTCTCCAAGGCTAAATACACGTTGCGACCGATAGTGAACAAGTACCGCGAGGGAAAGGTGAAAAGCACCCCGGTGAGGGGAGTGAAATAGATCCTGAAACCGTCAGCTTACAAGCAGTCGAAGGGCAATGACGTGTCTGTGAGCCTAGAGATAGGCGACGCGGCGTTAAGCCTAACGGCGTGCCTTTTGGAGAATGAGTCTGCGAGTTAATCTTTGTGGCTAGGTTAAGGGAGTAACACCCGAAGCCGTAGCGAAAGCGAGTCTGAATAGGGCGTACAGTCGCAAG
>JBKJWG010000164.1:0-7131 GCA_046716985.1 Anaerolineales bacterium
CGCGTGCGCTGCGCGATAAGCATGGCTTTGACATGCTGGCCGCGCTGAGCGCGGTGGATTATTGGCCGCAGCGCGAGCCGCGTTTCCATGCGGTGTACGAATTCAAGAATATGAAGCAGAAACTGCGCGTCGAAGTGCGCGTGCCGCTGAATGGCGATGAGCCCAAGCTCGACAGCATTATTTCTGTTTATCCGAACGCCAACTGGCATGAGCGCGAACTGTGGGATATGTTCGGCTTGCATATCAATAATCATCCCGACCTGCGCCGCATCCTGATGCCTGAAGATTGGGTGGGACACCCGCTGCGGAAAGATTACCCGTTGGGTTACGAAGAAGTTCAGTTCACTTTCAACTTCGAAGAGATCGACCAGCGCAAGCCGCGGCCGAAAGATTAATTGATATGACCCTGCAGCATGTTGAAGTCACTAGCGAAGATCTGAGGCAACTGGTCTCCCACCGCGCCATCACAGGCGAGACGGTGCTGCTCAACATGGGGCCGCAACATCCAAGCACGCACGGCGTGCTGCGTCTGCTGCTTGAGCTGGATGGCGAGATCGTGGTCAATTGCATACCCGATATCGGCTTCCTACATACGGGCATTGAAAAAAATATCGAAGCCAAGACATACGAGAAGTCGGAGACCCTGACCGATCGCCTCGACTATCTCAATACAATGGGGAACAACCTAGTTTATTGTTTGGCTGTAGAAAAATTGGTCGACTTAGATGTGCCCGAGCGTGCGCAAGTGATCCGTGTAATCTTCACCGAGCTGCAGCGCATCGCTTCGCATTTGGTGTGGCTGGGAACGCATGCCCTCGACCTGGCGGCCATGTCGGCTTTCTTTTATTGTTTCAATCAGCGCGAGCGCATCCTCGACATTATGGAAATGTGCTCAGGCCAGCGCATGATGACCACGTATTTCCGCCCGGGTGGGCTGTGGCGCGATGCGCCGGCCGAATTCGAGCCAGCGGTGCGCGCCTTCATTGATGATTTTCCCCGTCACGTGGATGACTACGAAGGCTTACTGAGCAGGAACCCAATATTCCTGGATCGAACCAAGAATATCGGCAAGCTATCTGCTCAGGACGCGATTGCGTGGGGAGTGACCGGTCCATCGCTGCGGGGTTCGGGCGTGGCTTATGATTTACGCAGGGAAGAACCTTATTCTGGTTATGAGCAATATGATTTCGACGTGTGCACCGAAGAGGGCGGGGATGTGTATGCCCGCTACCTGGTGCGGATGGCTGAGTTCCGCCAATCGCTGCGCATCGTGCGCCAGGGGCTGGATCGGCTGCCGAAAGGTCCCTTCCGCAGCAACAACCGCAAGTTCGTGCCGCCGCCGCGGGCCGAGCTGGGCACCAGCATGGAAGCCGTCATCCACCATTTCAAGTTGTGGACCGAGGGCTTCCCCGCGCCCAAAGCGTCTGTGTATGTTCCAGTCGAATCACCGCGCGGCGAGCTTGGCGTGTTCCTGGAAGGCGATGGCGGACCTAAGCCCTATCGCTGCTATTGGCGCACGCCTTCATTTGTAAATTTGCAAGTCTTGCCGCTGCTCTCCAAAGGACATTATGTGGCAGACCTGGTGGCTATCATCGGCAGCATTGACATTGTGTTGGGAGACACCGACCGATGAACGCGCTGCGCCAGCAATATGGCCAAGAGATCGATGCGGTGCTGGCCAAGTATCCATCTGACCAGAAGCGCTCGGCGGTAATGCCGCTTCTTTATATAGCCCAGCGCGAGCGCGGTCATATCACCCGCGAACAACTCGATCAGGTGGGCGAGATCCTTTCGATCTCGGCAACTGACGTTGCCTCGATCGTGGGCTTCTACACCCTTTATCACGATGAACCCAGCGGCAAATATCGCCTGCAGGTGTGCAACGACTTGCCTTGCGCGCTGCGCGGCGCCGACCAGTTCCTGGACGGCGTGTGCGAACGCCTAGGCGTTGAGCCCGGCGGCACGACTGCCGATGGCCTTGTAACGGTCGAAGCTGTGATGTGCCTGGCGGCTTGCCACCGCGCGCCGATGTTCCAGGTGCAAAGCCGCACCGAGATCACCTATCACGAAGACCAGACGGTGGATAGCGCCGTGTACCTAGTCGAATCCTGGCGGCAGGCGAACGGTCGATGAGCGAACTCATTTCGTTGCGCCATCGCCAGGTGCAGAACCTGCACGACCTGCCGGTCTATCGCCAGAACAAGGGCTTTGAGACCTTCAAGCGCGCCGTCACCAGCATGAAGCCGGACGAGGTGACCGAGATCGTCAAGGCCTCTGGCCTGCGCGGGCGCGGCGGGGCGGGCTTCTCGACCGGGACAAAGTGGTCCTTTATTGACAAGAACAACTGGCCGCACTACGTGGTGGTCAACGCGGACGAGTCCGAGCCAGGTACGTTCAAAGACCGCGAGATCATGGAGAGCAACCCCTACCAATTCTTGGAAGGCGTCATGCTATGCGCCTATGCAATCGGCGCCAACGCCGCCTACATTTATTTGCGCGGCGAATTCTGGCAACTGGCCGCCGAGCTAGACAAGAACATCGAGTATTTGGAACGCGAAGGCTTGCTGGGCGACAAACTGTTCGGCAGTGAATATGGGCTGCGCCTTTACACCCATCTCGGCGCAGGAGCTTACATCTGCGGCGAAGAGACCGCGCTGCTCGAATCGCTGGAAGGCAAGCTGGGCCAGCCGCGCCTGCGCCCGCCGTTCCCGCCCACGTTCGGCCTGTATGGCAAACCGACGGTGGTCAACAACGTCGAAACCTTGGTCAATGTGCCGCTGATTTTGGAAAAGGGCGCGGACTGGTTCCGCAGCTTTGGCACCGAGAAAAGCCCGGGTACCAAGGTCTTCAGCCTCTGCGGCAACGTGGAGAAGCCCGGCAATTATGAATTGCCGCTGGGAACTACTTTCCGCGAATTGATCTTCACGCACGGCGGCGGTATTCCCGGCGGGCGCAAGGTCAAAGCGATCATGCCGGCTGGCGCGTCTTCGTCGCTGATCGTGGCGGACGACAAGGCGCTGGATACGCCCATGGATTACGAAAGCGTGCCGAGCGTAGGCGCCATGCTGGGCTCCGCTTCCATTATTGTGATCGACGACTCGGTCAGCATGGATTGGCTGATCAATAAGACCGTACGCTTCTTCAAGCATGAATCCTGCGGCAAATGCACTCCCTGCCGCGAAGGGACTTATTGGATGGAGCACCTCACCGAACGCATTCATTATGGCCAGGCTAATTGGGATGACGTGATTTTGTTGACCAACGTGGCCAATGGCATCAAAGGTAAATGCCTGTGTGCGCTGGGCGACTTTGCTACCGAAGCGGTGATCTCTAGCATCGAGCGCTTCCGCAGCGATTTCGAAGCCAAGGCGCCCGCCGCGGCTGCGGTCAACATGGAACAACGGGTGAGCAACTGACATGGCTGAAGCCGTCGCAGAAAAAACGCAGCAGAAGTTGGTTACGCTCACCATCGACGATCGCCAGATCAGCGTGGCGCCCGGAACCTGGGTCGTAGACGCGGCCAAACGCGGTGGCATCGACATCCCTGTTTTTTGCTATCACCCTAAGATGGAACCGGTGGGTATGTGCCGCATGTGCCTGGTGGAAGTGGGCCGCCCGGCCATCGATCGCGCCACGGGCAAAGCGGTGCTGGATGCGGACGGCAAGCCACAGATCCAATTTGGCGCCAAGCTGGAAACCGGCTGCACACTACCGGTGAACGAAGGTATGGTGGTGCGCGGTTACTCAGACAAAGTGAAAGAAGGGCGCAAAGAAGTGCTCGAGTTCCTGCTCACTTCGCACCCGCTGGATTGCCCTATCTGCGACAAAGGCGGCGAGTGCCCGCTGCAAAACTTAACCATGAACTTCGGGCCCGGCCAAAGCCGCTACATTTACGACGAAAAAATCCGTCTCGATAAGCATGTGCCGCTTGGCGAATTAATTTTCCTGGACCGCGAGCGCTGCATTCAGTGCGCACGCTGCACGCGTTTCCAAAGCGAAGTCGTCGATGATCCCGTGATCGGATTCTCCGAGCGCGGCCGTGCGTTGGAGATCGTCACCTTCTCGGAGCCCGGTTTTGATTCGTACTGGTCCGGCAACACCACCGATATTTGCCCAGTGGGGGCACTGACTACGGCTGATTTCCGCTTCGGGGCGCGCCCCTGGGAACTTAAGGCGGTGGCTTCGATCTGCACCGATTGCGCAGTCAATTGCAATACCACGCTGAACACGCGCCGCGACCCCGATGCCGGCGGCCGCCAAGTGGTGAAGCGCGTCATGCCACGCCAGAACGAAATGGTCAACGAGATCTGGCTGTGCGACAAAGGCCGCTTCGGCTATCACTTCACCGATGCGGGCAACCGCATTAGCCAGCCGCTGGTGCGCAAAGATGGCGCGCTCAAGCCCGCAACCTGGGATGAGGCGTTTGCAGCGGTGGCGGACAAAGTCAAAAAGGCCGGCGGCAAACTGGTCAGCCTAGCCGGCGGCCGTTTGACTAACGAAGACTATTTCAACATCAAGAAATTTAGTGACGCGGCAAAGGGCCAGTCGTTGCTCAACAGCCAAATGGCTGGCGGCGACATGGTCGCTTCGGTGGGCTTGGGGCAAGGCAACAATTTGGGTGAACTTGGCCCGGGCAGCGCCATCCTGGTGATCGCCAGCGATCTCGAAGAAGAAGCGCCGCTGTGGTGGCTGCGCGTCAAGCAAGCCGCCGAGCGCGGCGCCACGCTGATCGTGGCCAACCCGCGCCGCACCAAGCTGGATCGTTTCGCCAAACATGTTATTCGTTACAACTATGGCGAGGAGGCGGCCGCGCTGCATGCCATGCTGGATAGCTTCTCGCCTAAGCGCCCCGATCAACCGGAATCGGTGAAGAAATTATTGCGCGATAACGCGCTCAAAGCAGCCGCACAAGAAATCTCTGGCGCCGAGAATTTAGTGGTGTTCTACGGTAGCGAAGGCACCGACCTGGCTGCTTCGCATTCGCTGGCTTCCGCGGCGGCGAATTTATTGATCGCCACCGGCCATGTTGGCCGCGCCAACAACGGCTTGGTGGCCGTATGGGACAAGGGCAACGCCCAAGGCGCCTGGGACGTCGGCTTGCGCCCCGCTGCCGATTTGGCCGCCGCGCTCAAAGAGGCGGCGGTGCTTTATGTGGTCGGCGCCGATCCTTCCGGCGATGACCCGGCTTTGGCCGCCGCGGTGGACGCAGCCCAATTCGTTGTGGTGCAGGAATTGGCGCTGACCAAGACGGCGCAAGCCGCGGACGTGGTGTTGCCGGCGCAAGCCTTCACCGAACGCGAAGGCAGCTACACCTCGGGCGAACGGCGCGTGCAGCGCTTCTACCCCGCCGTGCCGCCGCTGGAAGGCACGCGAGCTGACTTTGCCATCACTGCGCAAATCGCCAGCGCTTTAGGACTGAAACTAGAACAGAAACTTGCGCCCAAGATCTTTGCGCAGCTGGCTGAAAGCAATGAAGCGTATAAAGGCCTCGATTATCTCAAGCTGGCTGAAGTGACTGAGCAATGGCCGATCATTGGGCGTGAGGATGTTTATTACGGCGGCACGACCTACGACAACAGCCAGGGTCTGGGTGTGCAGTTAAACAGCGCCGCCGAGCGCGGCCAAAGCCCGGTGCTCTCTTTCGAAGCGCCGTTCGAGCGCGAGCCGCTCAAGGATGGCTTGCTGGCCGTGCCGGTCAGCCGCCTGTACGACCGCGGCAACACCATCACCAAATCGACCTTGCTGCACCATCGCCTGGACGCACCGCAGATTGTGCTTAATCCTGAAGAT
The DNA here is from genome assembly GCA_046716985.1 of Anaerolineales bacterium. Lineage (GTDB taxonomy): Bacteria > Chloroflexota > Anaerolineae > Anaerolineales > UBA11579 > JAMCZK01. The sequence continues at coordinate 5,791 of JBKJWG010000164.1, forward strand.
GCTGAGAAGCTTGGCTTGGAGATGGGCAGCTCTGCCAAGGTGGCACTGAATGGTGTCACTGCGACGGTGGTCGCTCACATCGATAACAGCCTGCCAAAAGGCACTGTGCTCATCCCGCGCAGCATGGGGCTGCCGATCAATGGGCCGGTAGCCTTGAAGGTGGAGGCTTAAGTGCAGTTCGACTGGCTGCTATTGTTGGAGTGGGTGGTGAAGAGCGGTTTGCTCATCGCTATTTTGCTGACCGGTTTCGCGTACACTACTTTCTACGAACGTAAGCTGGCCGCGCTCATCCAACTGCGCATCGGGCCTAACCGCACGGGTCCCGGAGGCTGGCTGCAGCCCGCTGCGGACGGCATCAAGCTAATTTTCAAAGAAGAACTCATTCCTGCTAACGCCGATAAGGCGATCTTTATTCTGGCGCCGATCTTGACCGTGGTGCCCGCATTGGTGATCATGGCTGTAGTGCCCTGGGGTCCGCTAATCGACTTCTTTGGGCGGGCTATCCCTTTGCACATCGCTGATCTGAATGTGGCTATCCTTTACATTCTTTCGGTGGCGTCGATCTCTGTTTATGGCATTGTACTGGCGGGTTGGTCCTCCGACAATAAATACGCCATGCTGGGCGGCTTGCGTTCGACTGCGCAAATGCTCAGCTACGAAATTGCCCTGGGTTTGTCTTTTATTGGCCCCATGCTGATCGCTGGCACAATGAGCCTGAACCAGATCGTCGAAGCCCAGCGCAATGTGTGGTTCATCGTCTACCAGCCTCTGGGCGCGATTATTTTCTACATCGCCATGCTGGCGGAAGTCAACCGCGCGCCGTTCGATATGCCCGAAGCCGAGCAGGAATTGACCGCCGGTTACCACACGGAATATTCCGGGATGAAGTTCGCCCTCTTTTTCATGGGCGAATACATCAAGATGATCGCGGTCAGCGCTATCTTCGCCACGCTCTTCCTGGGCGGTTACCGTGGACCCTTCATTGACCAGTGGCCATTGCTCGGCCCGATTTATTTGTTGGCGAAAATCATCTTTAGCCTCGGCATTATGATCTGGATCCGGGCTACCTTGCCGCGCCTGCGCTACGACCGTTTGATGTCGTTTGGCTGGAAAGTTTTGTTGCCTTTGTCGCTATTAAATGTTTTCTTAACCGCGGTTGTGATCGTGGTATTGAGGCTGTAATGTTCAGAGATATTTTCGAAATCTTGCGCGGCATGTGGTTCACCTTCAAGCAGATCTTTGCTCCCAGGCAGACCTATCAATACCCGGAAGAGAAACGCCCCGTACGCCAGCGCTTCAAAGGCCGCCACGTTTTGAAGCGCTACGAGAACGGCCTGGAGA
>JBKJWG010000165.1:0-5626 GCA_046716985.1 Anaerolineales bacterium
TCGTTGGCGCCGCCGTGCAGCGGGCCATACAGCGCGGCGGCCGCGCCGGCCATAGCGGAATACGGATCCACTTTGCTGGAGCCGATGGCGCGCATTGCGTTGGTGCTGCAATTTTGTTCGTGATCAGCGTGCAAGATGAAGAGCACATCCAAAGCGCGCTCGAGCACCGGGTTGGGCTCATATTTCATCTCGGTAAAACGGAACATCATGTTAAGGAAGTTGCCGGGATAGCTGAGCGTGTTGTCGGGATAGATGAAAGGAAGCCCGCGAGTGTGGCGATACGAGAAGGCGGCAATAGTGGGCACCTTGGCGATGAGCCGCTGGATCTGGATAGTACGGACGACGTCATCGTTGATCTTGCTGGCTTCAGGGTAGAAGGTGGAAAGCGCCGCCACGGTGGCGATGAACATGCCCATCGGGTGAGCGTCGTAGCGGAAGTTCTGCATGAAGTGCTTGATGTTCTCGTGAATGATGGTGTGATGGGTGATGTCGAAGATCCACTGCTCGTATTGAGTCTTATTCGGCAATTCTCCGTAGAGGATCAGATAAGCGACTTCGAGGTAGGTGCACTTTTCAGCTAATTGCTCGATCGGGTAGCCACGATAGCGCAGGATGCCCTTGTCGCCGTCCAAAAAGGTGATGGCGCTCTTGGTGCTGGCCGTGTTCATGAAAGCCGGGTCGTAGGTCATCAAGCCAAAGTCATCCGGGTTGGCTTTGATCTGGCGCAGGTCGATCGCCTTGATCGTGCCTTCCCAGATGGGCAGCTCATACTGCTTGCCCGTGCGGTTATCTGTGATCGTTACCGAATCCTTAGCCATGGCTAGCTCCTGTCGAACAAATTAAAGCTTCAGCGCCGCGGTCGTCTCTTTGACTTCCGCCGCCGATTTATCGAGCATGTCTTTTTCTTCTTTGTTGAGTTTATATTCGATCACGCTGGTCAGGCCGCCGCGCCCCAACTGGGCCGGCACCCCAAAGAAGATATCTCTGAGGCCATATTCGCCCTGCATGTAAATCGCACAGGGCGCAATGAGATTCTTATTCTTCAAGATGGCTTCAGCCATTTGGGCAATGGCGGCCGAGGGCGCATAAAAGGCGCTGCCCTGTTTGAGCAGCGCTACGATCTCGCCGCCACCCTTGCGGGTGCGCTCTACGATGGCGGCCAGCTTGTCCGCGGGCAGGATTTCGTTGAGAGGCACACCAGCCACGTTGGAGTGGCGTGTGAGAGGCACCATGCTGTCGCCGTGGCCGCCGAGGACATAGCAAAACACATTCTCCACGCTGATGCCAAGCTCCATTGCCACAAACGCGCGCATACGGGCCGAGTCCAGGATGCCGGCCTGGCCGATGACGCGCTCGCGCGGCAGCCCGCCGGTCTTCATAGCAACGTAGCACATAGCATCGAGGGGATTGGTGAGGATGATGTAAATAGCCTTCGGAGAAGCTTTGAGGGTTTCTTCGGTAGCTTTCTTGACAATATCGGCGTTGACATTGAGCAAGTCATCGCGGCTCATGCCCGGCTTGCGTGGCAAGCCGGCGGTGATCACGACGATATCGGAGCCTTCGGTGGCGGCGTAATCGTTGCTGCCGATCACGCTCACGTCTTTGCCCACAACGGGCATAGCCTCGAGCAAGTCGAGGGCTTTGCCTTGCGGCATGCCTTCGACCACATCGACCAGCACGAGGTCGGCCAGCTCGCGCTCAGCCAGCCAGTGCGCAGTAGTAGCGCCGGTCATGCCGGCGCCTACGATAGAAATCTTATAAGTCAATCAAAAACTCCAAATTTGGGATGAGCAGAAGTTTCATACTACAATGCCAAATCGATTATAACATTGCTCCGGCCCTCTAAAGTGTAATAAATAAAAACCCCAGCCAAGAGCTGGGGTTTTTATTCTTCGTTCTCGAGGAACTTGGTGGCCTGGATGCCGGCCGCGGCGCCCATGCCCGCCGAGGTGACAACCTGGCGGAAATGCGGGTCGGCCACTTCGCCGGCGGCAAAAGCACCGGGCACGCTGGTCTCCATATATTTGTTGGCCTTGATATAGCCGGCTTCCATATCCAGCTTGCCCTCGAACAGTTGCGTGTTTGGGGTATGGCCGATGAAGATAAAAACGCCATCCGTCTTGAACGGTTCCTTCTTGCCGGTCTTGAGATTCTCTAATTCGACCTCAGACACTGCCCCATTGCCTTGAATTTTGTTTAGGGCAGTATCCCAAACAAAACTCATTTTAGGGTTTTCTTTGGCGCGTTGCTGCAAGATCACGCTGGCGCGAAATTCGTCGCGGCGGTGCACTACTGTGACCTTCGTGGCGAAGCGGGTTAGGAAAGCGCCTTCCTCCAGCGCGCTATCCCCACCCCCCACTACCACCACCTCTTTATTCTTGAAAAAGAAGCCATCGCAGGTGCCACAATAAGACACGCCGCGACCGGTCAGCTCGGTTTCGCCGGGGATCTCCAGATGGCGCGGCGTGGCGCCCGTGGCGATGATCAGTGTGTCCGCCAGGTATTCGCGTTCGTAAGTCTTTATACGGAACGGCCGCTTGCTCAGATCGACCTTGGTAGCAGTATCGAATAGGACGCGGGCGCCGAAGTGCTCGGCCTGCTTCTTGAACAGCTCGGTAAGCTCGGGGCCGCCTACGGCTTCTGGGAAGCCTGGGTAATTTTCCACAATGTGGGTCAGCGAGACCTGGCCGCCGTAATCAGCGCCGGCCAGCACCACGGGCTCCAGTTGGGCGCGGGCAGTATACAGCGCCGCGCTCAGCCCAGCCGGGCCGGAGCCCAGAATGAGGTTCTTGACATGCTCGGGCTGGATAGCACTAGTGGGTTTAGTTTGTTTGGCTTCCATGATTGTTCCTTAGTACATCATATTGACGCTGTTCGATGCCAAAATTTTACCCTTGGCTTGTTCGATTATACAGCCAGCGTGCTAGAATCTCTCGCAATGAGCCAAACTATTGAAGCGCCGGTAAGCGCAGCTTATCAAGCTGCCCACGAGGCGCTGGCCTACTATGTAGTGCCCGAGCCCGGCACCTTGCTGATAAGCGGTGAAACCCGCATCGAATACTTGCAACGGCAAAGCACTAACGACATGGGTCTGCTGGCGCCCACCCGCGCTGTGCCCAACATCCTCACTTCGGCCAGCGGGCGCATCCTCGAAGTGTTTGCGCTAGTTCAGGATGGCGACGCCATCCTGCTACTGACGCAGCCCGGACACGCAGCCGGTCTGGCAGCCTATTTCCAAAAGCATCTCTTCTTCAATGATCAGGTGAAGATCGAAGATCGCAGCCAGCACTGGGCGCAGATCGAGCTGCACGGTCCGCAAGCAGGCGCAGCGCTAGCGGCGCTCGGCTTCGAGCGCAACCCTACCCTCGACGAAGTTTTGCACATCGATTTCGCGGGCCAGCCCTTGCGCGTTATTGGCGAGGAGGGCTTTGCGAGCTCGCCCAGTTTCAAACTGATAATGCCCAGCTCATTGGCAGAAAAACTGGTTGCGCGCCTAAAAGTCTCTGGGGCGGAAGCGTTAGACCTGCAAACACGCGAGATCTTGCGTGTGGAATCGGGGAAGCCTGGCGCCCCAGAATTCGTTGACACGAATACCCCGTTCGAGATCGGGCTTGATCGTTATGTCTCGGCGGAGAAGGGCTGCTACACGGGGCAAGAAGTGCTGGCGCGGCAGGTGACATACGATAAGGTTGTGCGTCATTTAACTCAATTGGGCGCCGCGCAACCTATCCCAGTCGGGGCAGCCGTTCAAGCTGAAAGCAAAACCATTGGAACAGTAAGTTCGGCCGCCGCCTCGCCGCGGCTCGGTGAGCTTGCTCTGGCAGTGCTGCGCAAGCCATATGCGCAGCCGGGCACGAAAGTAGAGATCTTGGCTGGAACCCAAGCGGTTCCGGCTCAGGTGCATTAAAGCAAGCGCCGCAGACACCCCATGCTTGAAGGTCTAACGTTCGGGACTTTACCTGAAAGGTTAACTTTCACGTACCTTGAAATTTCGACCAAACCTCTCTTAAACTTGCTGAACTATGCGTTAATACTGATTAAGGGTTGAATCACTTATATGACCAGGGTTGTTAACTTTTTCATTACTAGGCCCCATGGGTAGTATTATTATCTTTTACCCTCTCTCCCTTTCGGTGGACGGCAACAACATAACTTTGACAGGTTTGAAGGCCCTGGATATGGGGAAAAAACCGCCTGTTTTAAGTCAGTTTTTGATTTAATTCAACCCTACCTTGAGTTTTCTTAAGATTAGCACTTGACAATTTCAAGTATTTGACTATAATTTCGCATATAAGTTCAAGAACAAGTAAGGATTTTCAAGGCAGATTTAGGTAAAGGAACGAACATGTACGAATTGAACTCATTATTGGAAAGAGCCCACCTTTTTGAGGCGCAGAATAAACGCCGGAACTGGGCAGATACTTGGGAATTGCCCGAAACTCCTGGCATTGGCCAGAGCCTGCGCCAAAGCGCAGGGGATGCACTAATCTCCCTAGGCATGCGAATAAAGCCTCGTAGCCAGGGCGACCACCTCAAACTGAACTCTGCTCGCTTGGCAGGTCGCTGATGCACCATGTTCTCAGCACCTGCCCGGTGTGCGGCGGCGAGCTGGTAATCACCAGCTTGCATTGCCGCGAATGCGACACAGCGCTGCAAGGGCGTTTCACCAGCGGCGCGTTCAACTGTCTCAACGAGGAACAATTGGCGTTCGTGGAATTGTTCGTGCGCAACGAAGGCAAGATCACGCGCATGGAAGCCGACCTCAGTCTTTCCTACCCCACTATTCGCAATCGTCTCATGGAAGTTATCCGCGCGCTCGGCTATGAGCCGGGCGAAGATGAATTCGCCGGCCTGAGCGACGAGCAGCGCAAACAAATTTTGGACGACCTCGATCGCGGCGCCATCAATTACGATGAAGCGCTGCGATTAATTCAGGAGAAAGAAGGAAACTGAACATGGCCCGCATAGATATTCCCAGCAGCGACAGCCCCGAGATCCTGATCGAAAGCGTTTCAGGTTCCCTACAGATCAAGGGCTGGGAGGAAGATAGCATCCGCATCGAAGTGCGCTCGCAAGGCGACCTGCACTACGATGCCGGAGACGGCAACCTCAGCCTGAGTTGCGACAGCGATTGCATTTTGCGGGTGCCCGAAGAATCCACCGTCCACGTGGAATCGGTTAGCGGGGATGCTTATATTTCTTACGTCGAAGGCAGCATCCAGGTGGATTCGGTCGGCGGCTCGCTAACGCTGAAAAGCGTGGGCACCACCGGCATCGGCGAGATCGCCGGCAACCTGGCTGCACGCAACGTGGAAGGCGAGCTCAGCGCCGAAGAAGTTTCCGGCAATGCCACCTTGCGCGATGTGGAGGGCGACCTGGAATTAAAAGAAGTGCACGCCAAACTGAGCCTGCGCAACGTGGAAGGCAACGTCGAAGCCAAGAGCAACGGCAACGCCGACCTGCGCTTGGAAATCGAAACAGGCATGGATTACGAGGTGGAAGCGGGCGGCAATCTGTTCTGCTATTTAGGCGACGAGGCGGATGCCGACGTGTCGCTGGAAAGTGCGGCCGGCAACATCCAGTTGTTCACAGCTGAAGGCCGCCAAAACCTGCAGACCCAAAAGCA
>JBKJWG010000166.1:0-5499 GCA_046716985.1 Anaerolineales bacterium
GCTGTGAAGACTTCATTAGCGATGAAGTAGTTGAACCGCTTGCCTGGACTGGTCCCGAGGGGTCGGCCTGGAGGACAGTTGGCGCTGACACATTTTCCGAAGGCGAATCTTGGCTCTCGCCAGATGGAGAGATTGAATTAGAGATAGGGCCGAAAGGCTCCATTTTTGTGAAAGACGCGGCGTCTGGTGATATAAAACAAACTTTATCCGTTTCCGGTTTTGGTATCTCGCAGGTAGTGGGGTCACCTAATGGAGAATTTGTGGCCACAATCGGCAAAGATCGAGTTGTTAAGGTTTGGAGGCTAGAGGATGGAGAATTATTGGCTGATTTTAACGGAAAGGAAACGTCATCTTCTTTTTGGTCTCCTGATAGCACGAAAATTTTGTATTTTGACGACGCGTATAAGCCCGCTGTTTTTGATCTAGAAGAAAGAGCGACCTATCCACTGAATATTCCGCATCAGCACTCGGCTTTTTATCTGGGTTCAGATCCCGGATTGTTTTCCTGGTCTCCAAATGGAAGCCTGATAGCAGTTGGTGGGGAATTTGGCGTTGAACTTCTTGATGCCTCATCAGGGGAAGTTTTAAAACAAATTTCGGATGAAGGACTTTGGGAGCAATCGCCGCAGGGTGATTTCGAGATGCAGTGGTTGGGCGGGGGCGCTTGGCTGCTCATTTCGCACGAGGATGGCACCATTAGTCTCTGGGGGCTGGAACAGCCCTAAAGGTTTCAATAATGCCTAAAATTTCGGATGGTGCTGCAGACCAACTGCAGCACCATCACGGGTGAATCACGCTTGCTATTCTTCGTTCCATTTAAGCGTATGGGGCGCAATGCAATGCGAAGCTACAACATTATTTGTAAAGCAAAGGTGAATTTACGCTTTGATTCCAGCGCTGCATTAGCAGCGCCTCTTTTTTGTTCCTTTGCTAACTAACCTTACTTAGACTCATCGTTGTCATTCGAGCCAACGCAGTCCGGGTCACCGCCTCCAGAACCACCAGTGGAGGTTGGAGGTTTGTAGTCGATCAGGCCGTCGCCGTCATTGTCGATGCGATCGCGGCACTGTGGGACTGGCGTCACGGCCTTGGTTGGTACGGGCGTGGCGGTGGGATAAAGAATGATCGGCAGCACGCTGTCCGGCATGCTGGAGAGCGACCCAAACGGAATTGTGAATAGGAAGGCTGCTGCCCAGCAGTTCTGGTTGGTGGCTGGTCCCTGAAACAGCATGTACAGGTTATCGGGAGTGCGGCCCACTGGGATGTAACCAATGTCTTTGAACAGTGTGTCGAGGAGCAGGCTGTTTCCCGAAGGCCCCTGGCGGCAGTTGGTATCCTCGTCCGGGTAGACCATCATCGTTGCCGTCTGCGGGCTCGGTGTGCATCGTGTCACCGTACCAACCGCGTTGGTTACATTGCATGGCGTGGGAGTAAGCGTGGGCGTGCATTCTGCGTAAGCATAGAGTGGTGCACCAGCTCTGTCTCTCCCAATGATGGTGCCTACTAGACACGTGGTTGGGCTTGGGGTGGGTGTGCAGGGGAAAACAGCCAAGGCAGCCAATGAAATTGCCACGCATTGAGTAGGGGTTGGCGTGCAGGGCCCTGGCAGCGGAATGATGGCCTCGGCTGGCCTGCACAACGTGGACGTAGCGCTCGGCGTGAGCGTTGGGGTCGGAGTGCAATCGATCAATGCAAACGGGAATTTCACCGCGCACTCGGTAGAGGATGGAGTGATCGTGGGTGTGCAGGTGACTATTGGGTCGTCAACATTCCCTGAGGTGATCGGTCCATAGCATGAAGGAGGCGTCGGCGTGCATGTGGTGCGCGCTGCGGTGTTCGAAATGGGATTTGGGCAGCCCGTGGGAGTGGGTGTGTATGTTAGCGTCGGAGTCGGCGTGCAAGTAGCCACGATGTTGTTAGCTACGAAAGCAGCGTAACTGTAGCACTGGGTCGCCGTCATCGTGGGCGTCGGCGTGCAGGTGGTGCGCGGCGCGGTTGACTTCGGATTCACGCATAGAGTCGCTGTGTAAGTTGGCGTGAGAGTCGGTGTGTTGCTAGGCGTGGGTGTTGGCGTGCAGGTGGTTCGCACGGCCCCATCTACGACGCATGGAGTGCCTGTGTAAGTCGCCGTTTTTGTCGGTGTGTTACTTGGTTTGGATGTCGGTGTGCAAGTGGCTCGCGGCGCGATTGACTTCGGATCCACGCATAGAGTCGCTGTGTAAGTCGCTGTTTTTGTCGATGTGTTACTAGGCGTGGGTGTCGGCGTGCAAGTGGTTCGCACGGCCCCATCTATGACGCACGCAGTCGCGGTGTAAGTCGCCGTTTTTGTCGGTGTGTTGCTTGGTGTCGGTGTCGGCGTGCAGGTGGTTAGCACGGCCCCACCCGCGACTACGCATACAGTCGCAGTGTAGGTTGCTGTGTTTGTTGGTGTTTTACTAGGCGTGGGTGTCGGCGTACAAGTAGTTAGCACAGGCCCACCCGCGACTACGCACGCAGTCGCAGTGTAAGTCGCCGTCTTTGTTGGTGTGTTGCTTGGTGTCGGTGTCGGCGTGCAAGTGGCTAGCACGGCTCCACCCACGACCACGCATGCAGTCGCAGTGTAAGTCGCCGTGTTTGTCGGTGTGTTGCTAGGTGTGGGTGTCGGCGTGCAGGTGGTTAGCACGGCCCCACCCACGACTACGCATGGAGTAGCTGTGGCAGTTGGTGTTGGCGTGCGGTCTTGTGGCGTCAGTGTGATATCGACGGTGGGTGTGGTCGAAGGCTGTAAAGTTGGCGGCGGTACCGAAGGATCGTTTACGCACAAATCCGGATCTTGTCCTTGAGGTGCGCCCCAAATGATCGAGCAGGTGTTATCCAGCTCGTTGATGGATTGGGATGGGAAGTAAGTTTGGCCCACGATCGGGTCGCCGGCCACCGGGTGATCGAAGGTGTCGTGATAATCGGAACCGGCGCGGTTGTCCACGCCTTCGTCCGTCCAGGCCAACCACTTAAAGCGCGGATCGTTGTAAATGCCCGAGGCTTTGAAGGCCAATTCGAGCACGGCCGGTTTGCCAGGGTGCACGCGCACCCAAGCCAGATCGGGGTCGTCGCCCTGACCGGAGTCGAAGACGAGCGTGTCGTAACCATTGCCCGAATTTGGTGGATCGGGCACCCGGGGGAATTTATTGCCTACATCGTCATTAATGTCTCCCCAGAATTGCACACCCTGCGTGGTCCAGTCCTGGGTTGCATCCTCACCGGGAGCGTGGGCCAGTATGAGCACGTCGCCGCGTCCGTCCAGATCTAAATCCAGCTCAATAGCATAAGTCCCAGTGAGCTGGTTGTTTTTCTGATTTTTGTCGAAGATGTTCATGCGGAAATAAAACCAGGCGCCATCGCTGCCCAGTTCGCCGGAGAGAATGTCCAGGTCAGGGAAGAAGATGTCCTGCGTATCCGCGTTGAACGGCCGCTCGTAGCGGTTGATCTGCCAGCTATCGCAGCCCGCGTCGGGCTGGATGGGGCCGGAAGTGCTGTAATCAGCGGGCAGCGTTTCGCCGGTATTACAGTCCCAGACTAATTGCTCGTAGACGGGCGTGCCCGGCCTAGTGACATGCTCGGGCGTAGGCGTGGCTGCGCCCGCCGGCACGCAAGCCGAGGCAAGCATTGCCAGCAGAACCAACAGGTCGGCGAACAGGCGGATTCTCTTTTTCATCTAATTTCTTCTCCATGATCTAACTGTTTAACTCCCCTGGCCGCACCCCAGTAGTCAGTGTACGACTAATCGGGGTTTTAGCACAACTAATTCTTAATTGGTTTCGTCGTTATCAATTGGGACCTAAAGCGTCGCCGCCATAATAGATGCATCCGCCTGTAGGATAAAACAACATATCAAAAAAGAGGCGCTGCATGCAGCGCCTCTTTTTTTGAACACTTCTAGTCGCTAACTCGACTCATTGTTATCGCTTGCGCTTGTACATTGCAGGTCACCAAGCCCGGTTGGGTTGTAGTCTATGCGGCCGTCGCCATCGTTATCAACGCCGTCGCTGCACTGCGGAGTGGAAGCAGTGGGCGCGGCTTTGGTCGGAGTGGGTGTGGCAGTTGGGTAGAGGATGTAAGGCAGCTTGCTGCCTGGTACACCTGACAGCGGCCCGAAGGGGATGGTGAACAGGAAGGCAGCTGCCCAACAGCGCTGACCCGAAGCCGGACCTCTGAACAACATGTACACGTTGTCTGGGGTTCGGCCGAGCGGGATGTAGCCAACGCCCTTGAACAGTGTGTCGACGATGTTCTGGTCGTTGGGGGCGCGGCGGCAGTTAGTATCTTGATCCGGGTACACCATCATGGCTGCCGTCCCTGGGGTCGGAGTGCACGGAGACACCAAGCCGGCCGCGTTGGTTACATTGCATGGCGTTGGAGTAAGCGTGGGCGTGCATGTCGCGTAAGCATAGAGCGGCGCCCCGGCATTGTCGTAACCGATTATGAAACCGACCAGACAGACCGTTGGCGTCGGCGTGGGCGTGCAGGGGAACACAGCCAGGGCAGCGAAAGAAATCGCTACGCATTGTGTGGGCGTTGGCGTGCAGGGCACTTGCAACGGAGCGGTGGCCGCGGCCGGCTGCGTGCACAACGTGGGCGTAGCGCTTGGCGTTAGTGTGGGCGTCGGCGTGCAGTCGATCAAAGCAAACGGGAAGTTCACCGCGCACTCGGTAGGTGTTGGTGTAACGGTGGGTGTGCAGGTTACGATTTGATTGGGAACACCGGCCGCGGTGAACGCCGGGTAGCATTCAGTAGGTGTCGGCGTGCAGGTGGTCTGTGGGGCCGTGCTCGAAATGGGATTCGGGCAGCCAGTGGGCGTGGCTGTATACGTTGGTGTTGGGGTCGGCGTGCAGGTGGCAATGATGTTAGCAGCCAAGTAGGCGCCCAAGCTATAGCAGGGAGTCACCGAAGACGTTGGTGTCGGTGTGCAGGTGTTGGGAATGTTCGCTGCGCCAACTATAGGTGCGCAAGGAGTGGTAGTAATGCGCGTTGGCGATGGCGTCGGTGTGGGTGTTGGGGTAGGTGTGGGCGTTGGAGTCGGGGTAGTGCGCGTTGAGGTTGCAGTTGGTGTGCAAGTAAAAGGATTATTTGCGCCCACTGGCACGCACGGGGTCTCTGAAACAGGTGTTGGCGTGCAAGTGTTGGGGTTGTTGGCACCTATCGGCACGCAGGGGGTCTCAGTGGGCTCGGTGGGTGTTGCAGTTTGGTCCGTGTCCGGTTCAGTTGGCGTCGGTGTGCGGTCGACGGTCGGCGTGGTCGAGGGCTGCAGTGTGGGCGGCGGCACCGAGGGATCGTTGACGCATAAGTCAAGGTCTTCACCCTGTGGCGCGCCCCAGATCACTGAGCAGGTGTTATCCAGCTCATTGATGGATTGGGATGGAAAGTAAGTCTGGCCCACGATCGGGTCGCCGGCTACCGGATGATCGAAGGTGTCGTGATAATCGGAACCGGCGCGGTTGTCCACGCCTTCGTCCGTCCAGGCTA
>JBKJWG010000167.1:0-10867 GCA_046716985.1 Anaerolineales bacterium
CGCGGGCCCACAAAAGGCGGCATTCGTTTCCATCCTTCGGAAACGATGGACACTGTGCGCGCCCTGGCGACGTGGATGACCTGGAAATGCGCAGTGGCCGATATTCCGTTGGGCGGCGCCAAAGGCGGCGTGGCGGTCGACTCCGCCACGCTGTCGATCAAAGAAAAAGAAAAACTGTGCCGCGGCTGGATCGATCAGATCTATCGCAACCTGGGCCCGCGCATCGACGTGCCCGCGCCGGATGTGGGCACGACGCCGCAGATGATGGGCTGGATGATGGACGAATATTCCAAAGTGACCGGCCAGTTCACTCCGGGCGTGATCACCGGCAAGCCGGTGGGCAGCGGCGGCTCCAAGGGCCGCAAAGAAGCTACCGGCTACGGCGTGATCTACAACGTGCGCGAAGCCATGAAGCATCTCAAGATGGATCCGAGCAAAGCCAGCACTTCGCTGCAGGGTTTTGGCAACGTGGCGCAATTTGCCGCGCTGGGCTTCACCCAGCAGCTGGGCGGCAAGGTGGTATGCGTTTCGTATTGGGATCGCAACGACAAAGCTTCGCACAGCGTGATCAGCAAGAAGGGTCTCGATATTGCCCTGTTGCAAAACATCACCGATGAATATGGCTCGATCAATAAAGCCAAAGCCGTCGAAGCTGGTTACACCATCGGCGACGGCGATGCCTGGATCGAGCAGGAAGTGGATGTGCTCATCCCCGCCGCGCTCGAGGGCCAGATCAATGCGGAGAGCGTCAAGAAGATCAGCGCCAAAGTGAAGATCGTGGCCGAGGGCGCCAATGGCCCCACCACACCTGATGCCGACGCGGCGCTGGACAAGAGCGGCATCTTCGTCATCCCCGATTTCTTGTGCAACGGGGGAGGCGTGACCGTCTCCTATTTCGAGAGCGTGCAGAACGACATGAACTTTTACTGGTCGCAGGACGAAGTGCTGCAGCGCCTGGACCACAAGGTCACTGAAGCGTTCCACAAGGTGCTCAAGGTCTCGCTGGCGGAAAAGGTCAACATGCGCGACGCGGCCTATATGGTGGCCATCGGGGCGGTGGTCGAAGCCATGGAACTGCGCGGCTGGCTGTAAACCCATCTGTCATCCTGAGGAGCGCTCCAGCGCGACGAAGGAGCCCTACAGCGCGACGAAGGAGCCCTACAGCCATTGCTTCATCTGACCTTACACGAAAATAGTCGCCCGAAGGATTCTTCGCTGCGCTCAGAATGACAGATATGGAAGATTTGGGAGCAATGTTATACTCTCCGTCAGTTCCTCGGAAACATAGAATATGAAAGTCTCAGTACTTCAAGAAAATTTAGCCCAGGGGCTTAACGTGGTTGGCCGCGCCGTTTCGCCGCGCAGCACCCACCCCATTTTGGCAAATGTGCTCATTTCGGCCGAGGATGGCCGCCTCAAGCTCTCCGCCACCGACCGCGAGCTGGGCATCACCTGCTGGATCGGCGCCAAGATCCAGGAACCCGGCGCCACCACCGTGCCGGCTCGCACCCTGAGCGACCTCGTGTCCACTTTCCCCAGCGACACCATCGAGATGGAATTAGCGGTGCGCACGCAGACTCTGCACCTGAAGGCCGGCCGCTCGAACGCCGAGATCAAGGGTATCGACGCACAGGAATTCCCGCCCATGCCGGACCCCGACAAATCCGCGGGGGTTGAGATGGCCGCCGGCGACTTCAAGGAAATGATCCAGCAAGTGGTCTTCGCCGCCTCGCGCGACGATGCCCGCCCGGTGCTGACCGGCGTGCTCATCACGGTCGAGGGCAAGACCATCACCATGGCGGCCGCAGACGGCTTCCGCCTTTCGGTGCGCAAGGCGCAGCTGAAAATGGCGGCCGAGCAGCCCATGCGCGCTATAGTGCCTGCGCGTGCGCTGAACGAAGTAGCGCGCATTGCAGCCGAAGACAAAGAGCCGGTGACGATGACGTTGCCAGTTGGGCGCGGCCAGGTGATCTTCAGCATGAAGAACGCCGAGCTGCGCTGCCAGCTGGTCGAAGGCGCTTTCCCAGAGTATCAGCAGATCATTCCCAATGGCTACAAGACGCGCACGATAGTTTCCACCGAGGCGTTGCTTAAAGCCGCCAAACAATCTGAGATCTTTGCCCGTGAGAGTTCCCACATAGCGCGGCTCGACATCAAGCCCGGCGAAGGCAAAGCCCCCGGCACGGTGGAAATTTCGGCGACTTCGGAAGAAACCGGCTCCAACGACAGCAAGGTAGACGCAACCGTGGAAGGCGGCCCGATCCTGATCGCCTTCAACGTGCGCTTCCTGCGCGAAGTCTTAGATGTGGTCAAGAGCTCCGAAGTCGCCATCGAGACCACCGCCGCGGCCGCGCCCGGCGTGGTGCGCCCTACCGGCAACGATGATTTCCTGCACGTGATCATGCCTATGCACCTGGGCAAGTAAATAAACAACAACTCCGCTCATTTAACAATCGAATAGAATCAACGCAACGCGTAAACACGCGTTCTTAGTCATGACGCTCCCGCTCAGCTCATTCGATCCAACCTATCGCATCTATCTGGCGCTGGCGCAATATCCCATGCTGCGCCGACGCATCCGCATGCGCATGCGTCAGGAATTATTCCAGCGCGGCATACTTTCGGCCGAAGGCCTGGAGCAGCAAGTGCGCGAGCAATCTATCGATTCGCAATTACGCGAAGGCCTGCAGGATGCTCGCAGCGAAGAAGCTGCCGAGGAATGGAAGTTGCGCCTGGAAATGGTGCGCGACCAGCTCACCGATCTCAACTTCGCCAACAACTTGCCCTTCGATATCTTCGAGGGGCTGGTGCGCCAAGTGCTGGCCGAGCGCGGCGCCGAAAGTGAAGACCTGCTCGGCACCTTCAACCCGGAACTGGCACCACAGGAAGCGCTCTTCGAGCAAGCCATGGCCATCGCACGCCTCTCGCCTGAAAAGCGCCGCGCCTATGCCGCCCGTGAACGCGAGATCAAAGTGGTGCTGATCCGTTCGATCATTTCGGATCAATTAGCCTACATCAACATCGCCAAAGAATGGTTCTCGCTGGATGATCTGCTCGAGATCCGCCGCAACAAGATCGGCAAGGGCAAGGTGGGTGGTAAAGCAGCCGGCATGCTGCTGGGGCTGCGCATTTTGCAAGGCGTGGCCGAAAAAGAAATTGTGCAGAATGTCAGCATTCCTGAATCGTATTTTCTCGGCGCGGATGTAATGTATGCCGTCATGGCCAACAACGGCATGATGCACTGGGCCGACCAGAAATATAAAGAAGAAGACCAGATTCGCAGCGAGTACGCCCGCATCCAGAAAGAGTATGCGGCTGCCACTTTCCCGAGCGATATCCTTCACGAGCTTTCCGTGTTGATGGATCGCATCGGCAAGCAACCTATGATCGTGCGTTCTTCCAGTTTGCTGGAGGATAACTTCGGTTCGTCCTTTGCCGGAAAATACGCCAGTTATTTCTGCCCTAACCAGGGCAGCCCCGAAGAAAATCTCAAAGCGGTAACCCAAGCTATTGCCGCGGTGTATGCCAGCGGGCTGAATCCGGATGCTCTGCTGTATCGCCGCGCTCACGGCCTGCAAGATTACGACGAGCGCCTGGCGGTGTTGATCCAGGTGGTGCAGGGCGAGGCGTATAAGCACTATTACTTCCCGCATCTGGCGGGCGTGGCCTTCAGCCGCAACCTGTTTCGCTGGTCGCCCAAGATCAAACGCGATGCCGGTTTTGTGCGCCTGGTGGCCGGCATGGGTACGCGTGCCGTCGAGCATCTGGATAACGACTATCCGCGCTTGGTGGCGCTCAGCCACCCGGAACTGCGCGCTCAATCCGATATGCGCGCCCTGGTCACTTACTCCCAGCATTTTTTGGACGTGATCGACTTGGAAGCTAATCAGTTTAAGACCTTGCCAAAAGATGAAGTCCTGGACGGCCATTACCCGCAACTGCGCATGCTGGCCGCGCTGTTCCGAGATGGGGACCTGCGCCCCATCCGCTCAACGCTCAGCGGCGAAGAGGGCGAGCTGGTGCTGACCTTCGATGGTCTGCTGCGCAACACGCCTTTTGTCGACCGCATGCGCCGCGCGCTCAAACATTTGGAGCGCAATTACAAATCGCCGGTGGATATGGAATTCACCGTGCGTTTGCACGAAAACGATAAAGGCAAGACCGAGACAGAACTATTTATCCTGCAATGCCGCCCGCAAAGCCATTTGCAGGAGGAAGACGTGCATTTGCCGGCGCGCCTGAAGAAAGAGCGCATCGTGTTCGCCACCAGCCGCATGGCCCCGCACGGCAAGGTCAGCGGCATTCGCTACGTGTTGTTCGTGCCGCCGGAAGGCTATTACGCGCTGCCCAGCACACAGGCGCGCAGCGAGCTCGGCCGCGCCATCGGACGCATGAACAAGGTGCTGCAAGGCGAAACGTTCATCTGCGTAGCGCCCGGGCGCTGGGGCACTGTCAATTCAGACCTGGGCATGAGCGTGAGCTATTCCGATATATACAACACGCGCGCCCTGGTGGAACTTTCGGGTGAGGGTATCGGCCCTGCGCCCGAGCCGTCCTATGGCACGCACTTCTTTCAGGATCTGATCGAGTCGCGCATCTTCCCGCTGGCCGTTCATTTGGATGATAAGGATGCGATCTTTAATCGCAGCTTCTTCTACGATTCCACAAATCGTTTAACTACCTGGCTGCCCGACTTGCAAAGCTTGCAAAACACTTTAAGGCTGCTGCACGTTGAGGATGTTGCCCGGGGCCACACGCTGGAGCTTATAATGGACTCTGAAGTGAATAAGTCGGTCGCCTTTTTGAAAGCCGAGGATCACGACGCATGAAGCACTTCGTGGCGGTGGCAGGCAACATCGGGGTGGGCAAGTCCACCCTGGTCGCCAAGCTTTGTGCGCGCTTGAACTGGCAGCCTTACTACGAGCCGGTTACAGAAAACCCCTATCTCAAAGATTTTTACGCAGACATGCGCGCCTGGGCTTTTCAATCCCAGGTATTCTTCCTGACGCACAGGCTGCGCATGCACTTGGATCTACTTGAAGATCCCTCTTCGGTGATCCAGGACCGCTCGGTGTACGAAGACGCTGAAGTCTTTGCGGCGAATTTGTATCAACAGGGGCAAATGGACGAGCGCGACTACGCTTCCTATCGCAAGTTATATACGCTGCTGTGCGACATGCTGCGCCCACCCGACTTGGTCATCTATCTGCGCGCGTCGGTGCCCGTTCTGCAGCAGCGCATCGCCGCCCGCGGCCGCGATTTCGAGAGCACCATCGAGTCAGATTACTTGGAGAAGCTAAATGGACTTTATGAACAATGGATCGTGAACTTTTCGCTGTGTCCGGTACTGACCGTGCCCACTGACGAAATGAACTTTGTAATGCACGAAGGCCTTGTCGATCTGGTGTCGCGCAAGATGAGCGAGAAACTAATGGGGAAAGAAGAAGTTGTTTTCTTGCCGGAAGAAGTGAAGAACTACAGCGGGTGACCTTTCTTCCGACTATAGAATGAAAACGCCGCTTACTCAGCCACTTTTTTTGTTCGCGGCGGTGGTGGGTTTGTGTTCGCGCCCGGCGTGCGCTCCTGAACCACCAGCTTGATCGCTGTACGCACCTTGCCTTCGATATCCACGTCGGCGAATTCGGGCGCGCAGATCACTTCGTAGCCATCTTCTTTAAGATAGCCACAGGCCAGCACGAGCGCTTTGATCGCCTGGTTGACCGCGCCCGCCCCGATGGCCTGCACCTCAGCCCGTTTATTCTCGCGGAAGACGCCGGCGATGGCGCCGGCCACGGCGGATGTTCGGGAGGAACCGGAAACCTTGATAACGTCCATGCAGGCTCAATGCGCTAGTTTGCGTTTGTGCAAGCTCGCTCTAGTCAACCCTTTAGGTTGACTAGTCATCCTCCACACAAAATTCTACAAGATTTCATCAGATGAATCAAGAACCACGCAATCCTTGCGTGAAATCGCACACAAAGCGGCGAAAAACCTCGCTGTGATAGACTCAAATCGATGGACGAAAAAGCGTTGCATACGCTGGAATTTCCGAAGGTGCTCGAGCGCCTGGCCCGCCACGCCTCCTTTTCGCTTTCCGAGGAGCGGGCGCGCAACTTGCGCCCCGCTGACACGATTGACGCGGCGCAGCGTCTGCTGGCCGAAACAAGCGAGGCGCGCCAGCTCCTAAGCAACCAGCCGCAAACCGGCGTGGGCGGTGCGCGCGATCTGCGCGCTTCGCTGCAGAACGCTGCCCGCGGCATGGCGCTGACACCGGGGGAGCTGCTGGACGTCAAAGGCACGCTGGCGGCTGCCCGCAGCCTATCGCGGCGGTTGCTAGATTCTGCCGCTGCTTATCCATTACTAGCCGGCATTGCGGGCAACATGCCGCACCCGGCAGGCGTTGTGGACGCCATCACCAAGGCCATCTCCGCCCGCGCCGAGATCCTCGATTCCGCGTCCGACAAACTCGCCTCGATCCGCGGTGAGCTGAGCGTTGCCCACGAGCGCCTGCTCAGCCGCATGCAGAAGCTGCTGACCAGCCAGGGCTTCGCCAAGGCGCTGCAAGAACCGATCGTGACCCAGCGCGAGGGCCGCTACGTGCTGCCTATTCGCGCCGAAGCACGCAGCCAGGTCAAAGCCGTGGTGCACGATCAATCCGCATCGGGGGCCACACTGTTCGTCGAGCCGCTGCAAGTGGTGGAGATGAACAATAAGTGGCGCGAGCTGCAACTGGCGGAGAAAGAAGAAGAGCACCGTATCCTGCTGGCGCTCAGTGCGCTGGTGGCCGAGCATGCCGCCGAGATCGGCGCCGTGCTTGAGGGCTTGGCCGCGCTCGACCTGGCTTTTGCGCGCGCCAGGTATGCAGAAGAACTCAATGCCAACTCGCCAGAGCTCGTAGCGATGAAAGCCAACGAAAAGCATCTCGGCGTGGTGCTGCGCCTCTTCGAAGCGCGCCACCCCCTGCTTGACCCGCTCACAGTGGTCTCGCTCGATATCGAACTCTTTCGAGAAAATTATTGTTTAGTGATCACCGGGCCCAACACCGGCGGCAAAACCGTAACGCTCAAAACGGTCGGCTTGCTTGCGCTCATGGGACAAAGCGGCCTGCACATCCCGGCGCAAGCTAATAGCCAGATCTCTTTTTTTGAATCGATCTACGCCGACATCGGCGACGAACAATCCATTGAACAATCGCTGTCCACATTTTCCGGGCACATTACCAATATCGTGCAGGTTCTCAAAGAAGCCGACCAGCGCTCGCTGGTGATCCTGGATGAACTCGGCGCCGGCACCGATCCGCAAGAAGGCGCCGCGCTGGCGCGCGCCATCCTCGATCATCTGGTGCAGCGCGGCATTCCCACGCTGGTGGCCACACATTATCCGGAACTGAAAGCCTATGCCCACGCCACCAAGGGTGTGGTCAATGCCAGCGTAGAGTTCGATCTCAAGACGCTGGCGCCCACCTATCATCTCACTGTTGGGCTGCCCGGGCGTTCGAACGCGCTGGCCATCGCCACGCGGCTCGGCCTGCGCAGCGATGTGATCGAAGCCGCCCGCAGCACGATCGACCCGGCTGACTTGAAAGCCGAAGATCTCCTCGACGAGATCCATCGCGAGCGCGATCGAGCACGGCAAGCCCACAGCCGCGCCGAAGAAGCGCAGCACGCCGCGCAGAGCTTGCGCACCGAGCTTGCCGAGCGACTCGAGAAAATTGAAGACGAGCGCGTGGCCTTGCTAGAGAAAGCACGCCGCCAAGCGCAAATCGAATTGGAAAGCCTGCGCGACGAGATCGGCAAATTGCGCGCCGAGATGGCCCGCGCGCGGCAACCATTGCAAGACTTGCAAGTTATCAAGCAAGCCGCCGACGAACTGGACGAAAAGGTCGAGCAGCCCGCGCGCCGCAAAGTGGTGCCCGAGTCGGGCCCCAATCGGCCGCTGCGCCTGGGCGACGCGGTGCGCGTACGCAGCTTAGGCGCGCGCGGCATCCTCACTGCGCTCGGAGAAGAAGAAGCCGAGGTGCAGATCGGCGCGCTGCGCGCCCGAGCGCGCTTCAGTGACTTGGAATTATTGGCAGACCAGCAAGCCGCTAATGGCGACAAAGAAGCCGAGTGGTCGCGCAGCATTACGCAGCTGGCTGAATCGCCCGGCGACGAAATCTCGCTGCGCGGCCAGCGCTTTGAAGACGCGTTCAATAATTTAGATAAATATTTGGACGCGGCCTACGCGGCCGGGCTGCGTTCGGCGCGCATCATTCATGGCAAGGGCACCGGCACGCTGCGCGAGCTGGTGCACAAAGAACTCAAGAAGCGCGACTATGTGCAGCGTTTCGCTTTCGCCGACCCGAATCAGGGCGGCGAAGGTGTGACGGTGGTTTACTTCAAAGAAGATTAGGTTAAATATGCGCGGAATCGGTGCGCAGCGACATTATTGAGCGACGCTTTTTGTGCATGTCATTGCGAGGAGGGCGAGGCGTCGCGCGGCACCAATCAGTTGTATACCTTGCTCGCACGTGTGCGGCCGCAGCCATTTGCCCAGAGCCTGCCCTCGAGCGCAGCGAAGGGTGGCAATCTTTGTTGGAATACAAGGAAGCTATAAGCTAATCGATACCACGGCGGGTCTATGAAGTATTTTTTTACCCGCGTAGAGCGGCCAATGGTTATGAGATGAAGGAGGCTAGCCCCATAAAGCGGGCTTGACCGTCATCAGGAATTCGATGATCACAGCCAACAACACGATCACAATCCCAATGCGATTGGCGCGTTCTTCAACCGCTAAGTATTCGGCGCTCTCGGGGCCCGGCGTTTCAGCCAGCTGAATTTGCTTGCGCAGCGCGGGCGTGTAGCCGCGCGCGGCGATGCCGCCCATGATGATGTACAGCACGATGGCGGTCAGCACCCACGGGGTGGTGATCGGTATGCCGCCCACAAAGAGCATGCTGAAGCCGGTGATGAGCAACACGCCGTAAGCGATGTTGGCGAGAATTTCAATGCGGCTGATGCCGCGCAAGGCGAACCGCTTGGCTTGCGGCTCGCGGCCGGCGACGCGCAGCCAGATCGGGTAAGTGAAATTGGCGCCCAGGGCGGTGATCGCCGAAAGTACGTGCAGCCATTTGAGAATTAGATAGAGCATAAGTCCTCAGGTAGTCACTCCACATTATCGCAGAGATTGAATGGTAGATACCGAGTGAATAAATCTCAGCGTTGTGTCATTCTGAGCGAGCCATGCCCTCGAGCAAAGCGAAGGGTCGGCGAGCCGAAGAATAATCGCTGCGACCTTCTTCGGAATAACCACTTTCTATAGCACGCCTTGGTTTGGATAGGCTGGCGCTTATAATTCTTCCTATGGAAGCCCTGTCCAGCAAAATAAACACCAGCAGCGCTGAATTCCGGGCCAATTCCAAGTTCCATAAAGCCTTGGCCGAAGAGCTGCGCGCCAAGCTGGCCGAAGCGCGCCAGGGCGGCGGCGCCGATGCGCGCAAGCGCCACGAAGAACGCGGCAAGCTGTTCGTGCGCGAGCGCATCGAGCGCCTGCTCGATCCCGGCTCACCGTTCCTCGAACTTTCCCCACTCGCCGCCAATGGCGTCTATGAAGATGACGCTGCCGGCGCGGGCATGGTGACCGGCATCGGGCGCGTGAGCGGACGCGAAGTCATGATCGTCGCTAACGACGCCACCGTGAAAGGCGGCTCGTATTATCCGCTGACGGTCAAGAAGCATCTGCGCGCCCAGCAGATCGCCCTGGAAAATTATTTGCCCTGCCTTTATCTGGTCGATTCGGGCGGCGCATTCTTGCCGATGCAAGACCAGGTTTTTCCCGACGGCGAACATTTCGGGCGCATCTTCTATAACCAGGCGCAGATGAGTGCCCGCGGCATCCCGCAGATCGCCGCGGTGATGGGCTCCTGCACCGCCGGCGGCGCCTACGTGCCGGCCATGAGCGATGAAGCCATCATCGTGAAGGGCACCGGCACCATCTTCCTGGCCGGCCCGCCGCTGGTCAAAGCCGCCACAGGTGAAGACGTGAGCGCCGAGGATCTGGGCGGCGCGGACGTGCACACGCGTCTCTCCGGCGTAGCGGACCATTTCGCCGAGAACGATGAGCATGCCATCGCTATCCTGCGCGAGATCGTCGAGACACTGAACACAAGCCCAACTATCGATGCCGAATTGGCCGCGCCCGAAGAGCCACTCTACGCCGCCGAAGAAATTTATGGCGTGCTGCCGGCCAATTTCCGCGAGGCTTACGACGTACGCGAAGTCATCGCCCGCTTAGCGGACGGCAGCCGCTTCCGCGAATTCAAGGCGCGCTACGGCGAAACGCTGGTGTGCGGCTTCGCCCGCATCCACGGCTACCCGGTCGGCATCCTCGGCAACAACGGCGTGCTCTTCAGCCAGAGCGCGCTGAAGGGCACGCACTTCATCGAGCTGTGCGAGCAGCGCGGCATCCCGCTGCTCTTCTTGCAAAACATCACCGGCTTCATGGTCGGCCGCGAATACGAAGCCGGCGGCATCGCCAAAGACGGCGCCAAGATGGTGCACGCCGTGGCTACCGCCACGGTGCCCAAGCTGACAGTGATCATCGGCGGCTCGTTCGGCGCCGGCAACTACGGCATGGCCGGGCGCGGCTACGACCCCCGCGTTTTTTGGATGTGGCCGAACCCCCGCATCAGTGTCATGGGCGGCGAGCAAGCCGCCAACGTCATGCTGACCATCAAGCAGGAGCAGCTCGAGCGCGAAGGCAAAAAAGCGCTGACTACGAAACAAGCCGAGGAACTCAAGCAACCCATCCTGGACAAATACGAACACGAAGGCAACCCCTATTACTCCACCGCCCGCCTGTGGGACGATGGCATCCTCGACCCCGCCGA
>JBKJWG010000168.1:0-3785 GCA_046716985.1 Anaerolineales bacterium
AACCTGCGACCTGCTAGAATTCCTGAAATGAAATCCGAACTGAAACAATTGACAGCCGGCGATCTGTTGGTCAATGCTTATCGGCGGCTGGCAGCGCACAGCGAAAGCGCCCAGCTGGACGCGCAGGTGCTGCTTGCGCACCTGCTGGGGCGCGAACGCAGCTGGCTGCTGGCGCACACGGAAGAGCATCTGCCGCCCGAGCCTTTGGCAACCTGGGAAGCTGCGTTGGCGCGCCTTGAGCACGGCGAGCCGCTGCCCTACGTGCTCGGCGAATGGGAATTCTATAAGCTCAAGTTGCATATCACATCCGATGTCCTTATCCCCCGTCCCGAAACCGAATTGCTGGTTGATAAGGCCTTGGCCTGGCTGGCAGCCAGCCCGGCTCGCCGCCGCGCCGCCGACGTGGGCACCGGCTCCGGGTGCATCGCGGTGGCGCTGGCGGCAAATATAGCTGACTTGCAAATCACAGCGACCGACATTTCCGACACCGCGCTTGAGGTTGCCAAGTCCAATGTCGAACGCTATCACCTAGAAGATCGCGTTGATCTCAAGAAGGCTGATTTGCTCGATGGTTTGCAAGGTCCCTTCGATCTCATCTGTGCGAACCTGCCCTATATCCCGGCAGCGCGGCTGCCAGAATTGGCTATTGCGCGCCACGAGCCGCACGTGGCTCTGTTCGCGGGCGAGAGCGGGCTTGAGCTGATCGCGCGCCTGCTGGAGCAAGCCCGCACCAAGCTGGCGGCGGGCGGCTTGCTGCTGGCCGAGATAGACGATAGCCAGGAAAAATCAGCACCCGAGTTAGCCCGCCGCAATTTCCCCAACGCCAAAGTGGAGCTCCTCCACGATCTGGCGGGCAAGCCGCGCCTTCTGGTGATCCAAAACCAGCCATGACGACTACACAGGTTTTGCCAGCCGGCCCTGAAGCTATCATCCGCGCTGTCGAGATCCTGAAAGCTGGCGGCGTGGTGGCCTTCCCCACCGACACCGTATACGGCCTGGGCGCGTTGGCGTTCGATGTAAAAGCCATCGAACGCCTTTACGACATCAAGGACCGCGCCCAAACCAAGGCGATCGCAGTACTGATCGCCAGCGCCGACGACATGGCCTTGATCGCCGACCAGCCCAGCACGGCCGCCTTGCGGCTGGCGCGGCGCTTCTGGCCGGGTCCGCTCACCATTGTGGTGCCGCGCAACCCGAAAGTGCCGGAGGCGCTTTCGCACAATGCCACTATCGGTGTGCGAGTGCCGGACCACGCCGTGGCGCAAGCGCTGCTGGCGGCGGCCGGGCCGATGGGGGTCACTTCGGCGAATCTTTCGGGGCAGCCCAACACAGTCACCGCCGAGCAGGTGCTGGCGCAGTTGGACGGGCGCATCGACCTGCTGATCGACGGGGGCCAGACGCCGGGCGATACGCCCTCGACCGTGGTGGACATGACCGGGGCGGCGGCGCGGGTGCTGCGGGTCGGGCCGGTGAGCGCAGCGCAGATCGCGGCGGCGCTGGCCTAGCCCTCACCCCCTGCCCCCTCTCCCACAAGTGGTAGAGGGGAGAAACGGGTGGGAAGAAGTTGTTGTTGTTGTGACCGCGAGGGGGCAGAAGTTTGTCAAGTTACAACTGTCCATGAATGGGCTAACAACCTAGAATTTCCGCAGATGTGGCAGATTAGTAAAAATAATAATACTACTGGGAGGCAGGGTCATTCCAAGTTGACAAGCGATGTTAAGGTGCTTGATGGCGCAAATTCAGAGCGCAATCCGATAAGGCTATTAATAGCAGATTGAAGTGTTTAGCGGGGGAAAAGCGGGGAAATATCAAGGTAGTTATGCAGGGACATTTGAAGCAAGCATTATTACGAAGAAATGGTTTTAAGAATTCCTCGCTTTGTTGATTCTTCGGCTGATAGCGCCTATGGCGCCGCTTCGGAATGACAAGAACTGGAGACCGCGCCTTATACAGCCTGTAGAGCATGGTGAGGTTTCTAATTGGGCTGTGTGCGCCAAATTAATAATTTTCCGTACAATGCTATAGTTAATCAAGATTCCAAATAAGGAGACTGCGTGGCGCGCATATTAATCACCGGTGGCAGCGGGGAACTAGGCCGCCAACTCATCCCTCGCTTGTTGGGCAGCGGCTATACGGTACGTGTGCTCAGCCGCCGGGCGCGCCGGCCTGGCGACGACACTAAGTTGGAATGGGCGCAGGCGTCCTTGGCGAGTGGCAAGGGCTTAGCTGAGGCCGTTAGAGATGTGGACATCATTGTGCATGCCGCCAGCACGCCGGTGGGCGCCAAACAGGTGGACACCGGCGGCGCGCAGCGCCTGTTAGAGCTGACCAGCAACGGCAAGCTGGCGCATTTTTTCTACATATCCATTGTCGGTGTAGACAAGCACCCCTTCTTTTATTATCGCGCCAAGTATGCAACAGAAAAACTCATCGAGCAGAGCGCCGCCCCCTGGACGATCTTGCGGGCGACCCAATTTCACGCCTTCCTGGGCCGCCTGATCCTGCCGAGCTTTTACCGTTTGCCTCTTTTTCTTGTGCCCACGGATTTTGTTTTCCAACCGATCGACGAAGGCGAAGTGGCTCAGCGCATGCTTGAGCTTCTGCAGCAGGGACCCAGCGGGCGGGCGGCCGATATCGGCGGGCCTGAAATTCTGAGCCTGGGCGAACTGGCGCGCACCTGGCTGGCAGCCCAGAAGCGAACGCGGCGCATTGTGCATTTGTCACTGCCCGGCAAAACGGCGGCGGCTTTCCGCCAGGGCCTGCATACGGCGCCCGAACATAAAACTGGCCGGGGCACATGGCAGGAGTGGCTCGAGCAGGAATATGTCGCAGTCTAAAACCCGCTAGAGGAGACAAGATGGCAGCCAAGAAAAATTCCCTCACAAAGGGCCAAGAAAAGTTCGTGCAGTTTGCGCTAGGCCTGACCGGGCTGAGTTACGTGGCCGCCGGTGCCGCGCTGATCTTGATCCCGGCCTGGTTCCTGGAAAATGTGGGCCGCTTTCCACCCTTCAATCGCCACTACATGGGCGATGCAGGCGCTTTTGTGCTGGCCATCGGCGTGGGCGTGTGGCTGATGCGCAAAAATCCTTGGGCGCATAAAAGCATGCTGGTGGCCGGCCTGGTGGCGACGCAGTTGCACGCGCTCAACCATCTCTATGACGCAGCTCTACACTCAGATCTGCAGCACTGGCTACAGGACGCGCTGCCCAACACGTTAATTGGCGTGCTTTACTTGGCTGCTTTTCTATTGGTTTGGCCGACTAGAGGGAGAGCATAAATTCAGGACTGCGCCTGATGCGGCTAGCAGTGGCGCGGTTTTGGTTTAAGGCAAAAAACATAATTATCTGTAATTCTTGGGGAAATTATTTAACTGGATAATGTTTCAGGATAATCGCATCCAACATGCTCAAGTTGTTTAAATTTATAAAATAATCGCATTGCTGAACCAAGCGTTCGAAATCTCCTTTTCTTGCTAACCAACCACCCCCATCAACAAAATTAACAATTACGCGATTTTCCCGGTTACGTGAATTAACACGCTTAATTCGCTCATACGCACTTAGCATATCCCTAGCTTTGGTAGTCTGTCCGCTAGAAGTAGTTTCTTGAAACGAACTCATGATGATGATCCATGGATCTTCTAGAGTTGGAACTGCAAAATCAATATTGGTATCGACGAATGGAGAACGCCCCTGTTCATAAGAAACCTTTCGTTTCTTCAAACCATTTATTTGCTCAGCAATTATTGTTTCAATATAATAACCCTTTCTCCCGCCGTAGGTGCC
>JBKJWG010000169.1:0-3840 GCA_046716985.1 Anaerolineales bacterium
ATGTGATTGTGGGTGTGCATGCCATTGATATCGATTACGTCGCCATGCGCTGGGCTACGTTGGGTTGGCGCGTCTACGACATCTCGCTGCTGGCTTTCGCCTTCGCACACGGCATGTATGGCTTGCGCCAGGTATCGCAGGATTTCTTTCACACCAAGAAGGCCCGCCGCAACGTGAGCATTCTATTGTTTATTTTTTGGCTGATCGTTTCTTTTATCGGCGCAGTAGCCATCATTGCCGGAGCGCGTCCGGACGCGGCATAAAGGATATTTTTTAGCTTGGTGCAAGCCCATCAACATGAAGTGGTGATCGTCGGCGCGGGCGGCGCGGGCCTGATGGCCGCCCTGTATGCCTCGCGCGGCGTGGACACGGCTGTGCTCAGCAAGCTCTACCCGACGCGCTCGCACACCGGCGCGGCGCAGGGCGGCATCGGCGCGGCGCTCGGCAACCTGGAGCCCGACAAAGTCGAATGGCATACATTCGATTCTGTGAAGGGCAGCGACTATTTGGGCGACCAGGACGCCATCGAATACATGTGCGCCCAAGCCGTGCCAGTTGTGTACGAACTCGAGCACATGGGCCTGCCCTTCTCGCGCACCAAAGACGGCAAGATCGCCCAACGCCGCTTCGGCGGGCACACCAATAATGAAACCCACCAGCCTGTGATGCGCTCGTGCTACGCAGCCGACCGCACCGGCCACATGATCCTGCAAACGCTGTATCAACAATGTATCAAGAACAAAGTGCACTTTTATGATGAGTACCACGTGCTTGATTTGCTAATGAAAGACGGCGTCGCTAACGGCGTGGTGGCGGTGGAGTTGGCCACTGGCGAACTGCATGTCTTTCATGCCAAAGCGGTGGTGTTCGCCACCGGCGGGCACGGGCGCATTTGGGAACTGACCTCCAACGCCTATGCCTACACCGGCGACGGCGTGGCCATCACCCTGCGGCGCGGCCTGCCGGCGCAAGACCTGGAATTCTTCCAGTTCCATCCGACCGGCATCCTAAAAATGGGCATCCTTATTACTGAGGGCGTGCGCGGCGAAGGCGGTGTGTTGATCAACGGCAAGGGTGAGCGCTTCATGGAGCGCTATGCGCCCACCGTGAAAGACCTGGCCTCGCGCGATGTAGTCAGCCGCGCCATCTATTTGGAGCTGCGCAACGGCAACGGCATCAATGGTAAGCGCTACGTGTACCTCGACATGAGGCCGGAGATCGTGAACAAGTATGCCGAGCTGGACGGGCGCAAGACGCCGGATGGCCAGCCTTACCGCGTGACCGGCGAACAATTGCTTTCCAAGGTGCCGGACATTGTCGATTTCGCCCGTACCTATTTGGGCGTGGACCCGATCAAAGAACCCATGCCGATCCAGCCCACAGCGCACTACGCCATGGGCGGCATCCCCACTAACAAATTTGCGGAAGTCGTGCGCGACGCCAACAACACAGTCGTGCCTGGCTTGTATGCAGCCGGCTAATGTGCCTGTGTGTCGGTGCATGGCGCCAACCGCCTGGGCACCAATTCTCTGGTGGACATTGTGGTCTTTGGCAAAGAAGCGGGGCGGAAGGCTGCTGAGTTCGCCAAGGGCGCTTCTTACAAACCGCTGGACGCCGACCCAACGGATTTCACTCGCCAACAGGTCGATCGACTGCTCAGCAGCAGCGGCAGCGAGAAAGTTGTGCACATCGCCGAAGAGATGAAGACCAAGATGATGGACGATGTGGGCGTGTTCCGCACGGCGGACGGGATGAAGAGCGCCGAGGAAAAGATCCGCGAACTGCGCCAGCGCTACCAGAAGATCAGCGTGGACGACCACGGCAAGCGCTTCAACACCGATCTGTTGAACGCCTGGGAGCTGGGCTGCCTGCTGGACGTGGCGCTGGCCACGACGGTGTCGGCAGGGGCGCGCCAGGAAAGCCGCGGAGCGCACGCCCGCGAAGATTTCCCCAAGCGCGACGATGCCAATTGGATGAAGCACACGCAGGCCTGGATGGATGGCGAGCAGGTCAAACTGGATTACAAACCCGTGATCGTCACCAAGTATCAGCCTATGGAACGCGTTTACTAAACGGAGCGCGCATGCTAGTCTATTTGAAGATTTATCGCTACAACCCCGAAGCCGGGCGCAATGTGCCCAGCTTCGATACCTACAACATCGACGCGCACCCCACCGACCGCGTGCTCGACCTGCTCGAGCACGTGAAGGGCAACATCGACGGCACGCTTTCATTCCGGCGTTCGTGCGCCCACGGCGTATGTGGCTCGGATGCCATGCGCATCAACGGGCGCAACATGCTGGCCTGCAAGGTGCTGGTGAAAGATGTGGGCACCGAGATCACGGTTGAGCCGATCCTGGGATTGCCCGTGCTCAAAGACATGATCGTGGACATGAACCCGTTCTTCGACAGCTACAAAGCGGTCATGCCTTATTTAGTGAACGAGGATGTGCCCTGGGACGGCAAAGAGCGGCTGCAAAGCCCCGAGCAGCGCGAGCGTTTCGACGACACCACTAAGTGCATAATGTGCGCGGCCTGCACTACTTCGTGCCCGGTCTTCTGGGCCGATGACCAATATGTAGGCCCGGCCGCCATAGTCAACGCGCACCGCTTCATCTTCGACAGCCGCGACAAGGCCGGCGCCCAGCGGCTGCAGATCCTCAGCGACCACGGCGGCGCTTTCCGCTGCCGCACCGCCTTCAACTGCACGGAAGCCTGCCCGCGCGACATCCACGTCACTCAGGCAATCGCCGAGGTCAAGAACGCGATTACGTCTGGTTTGGAACATTAAATATCGAAAAGAGCCGAGTAACAGAATTCGCCGGAACTACGTTTCTGATATTGAAGTGTGGACCTACTCTAAGTTCTAGTAAAGGTCTGCACTTCAATATTTAGAAAAAAGCCTCCTGCATTGGCAGGAGGCTTTTGGTTCAACTAGGCCTGCCTTCCTTGTGATTGATTTCGCAATTGAGGGTAATAGTCGATTAGACTCTAATGCTCAACTATCACTGGTAATGAAGATTTTCTTTGTGAAACGCATCTAATGTTTATAGGTCCTAAAATAAAGGAGCGTTTTCAAATGAAAACAAAAGCACGATTGTCACTGCTGACCCTGGCCTTCTTACTTGCAGCTTGCGCGCCTTCGCTTGTGGTCAACTCGGCCGGCGACGAGCCGGACAAAGACATAAATGACGGCAAGTGCGAAACGGTCAACCTGGAGTGCACTCTGCGTGCAGCCATCCAGCAGGCCAACAAGGGTGGCGATGGGGCCTTTATTACCTTCGAAAATGTCACCACAATATCCCCCGCCACAGCCCTGCCGGCGCTGACCGGGGGCGCGATCAAGATTCGCGGCGAAGGCGCCGTGACTCTGGATGGGGGCCAGGGCGGCAGCTGCAGTGGTTTTACGGGCCTCAGAATCTTGGGGTCAGATTTCAACGAAATCCAAGGGCTGACTATTATTAACTTTGGCACCGGTATCGAAATAGACGGATCGAGTTCTGATGCAAAGTCCAACGTGATCGGGGCCATCCCGAATAGCCCCGCAGACCCCGCAGTGCGCAATGTCATCGGCGGCAATTGCAGAGGCGTCTACATTAACGGGCAGGGCGCTTATGGCAACGCGGTAGTGGGTAATTACATCGGCACGAATGCAGATGGAACCACGGCCAACCCCAATCAATTGGGCGTCACCCTCATCAACGACGCGCACGATAACCTGATCGGCAGCACCTCCGCTGGTCAGGTCTCCACATTTATCGATACGACTAATATGGCAGCCTATTGGAAAATGGATGAGCTGAGCGGAAATGCTGCGGATGAGGTAGGTGCGAGCACGCT
>JBKJWG010000170.1:0-8788 GCA_046716985.1 Anaerolineales bacterium
CAGCTGGTTAGAGCGTTGCGTTGACATCGCAAAGGTCGTAGGTTCGAGTCCTATCGCGCCCACTGAAGCGGCATAACATGCCGCTTCTCGTTTAGAATTCCTAAAAGCGAGATAAAAGTTGTAATAATAATAATACTTTTGAAGGGGGTGTTTGCTGACATGTTAATACTTCTGTCAAGCTCCACAGGGAAGCCGTCATCATCATCACGATAGGTGGGGGTATATCGTGAATCGTTAATGCTTCGTGTGAGGCAAAAGCTGAAGGGGAATAGAAATTAGTCACTTTATCCTCCCTGCGGCCACTAATAACACAAATAATTGGATTTAGGTGGAAATGTCAAGGAAGTCGTTAAAGTAAGTGATAGGATTTCGCGTCTAAATTTTCAAGTGAGGTGTTGACCATGATATTGCGACATTGGAAAGGTATAGCGAAAAAAGCAGAAGCTGATCGCTATGCGCAGCATTTGAAAACGGTCACGTTCCCCGGCGTGCTCAAGATTCAGGGTTTTGTGCGCGGCACCGTGACGCGCCGCGACGTGGACACAGGGGTCGAATTTCTGGTGTTGACCGAATGGGAATCTATCGACGCCATCAAGCAGTTCGCCGGCGAAGATGCCGAGTTGGCCGTTGTGCCGCCGGTCATAGAGGCCATGATGGCTAGCTATGATAAGTATGCGACCCATTATCAGATCGCGGATCGGTATGAAGCTAAAGAATAACTTTTGGTCTAGCTTTTGTTGTCATGCTGAGCGCAGCGAAGCATCCATCCATCTGACAATTCCCTTAGCACGCCAGGATTATCAAGAATCTTAAGGGTGGATTCTTCGCTTCGCTCAGAATGACAAAAAGCTTCACCCTCCCGCTATCGCCCCCATAATAATGAACGGCTCTTTACCCTCCGCTACCGCGGCGGGCAGCGCCGCGTCCGGCGACTCGTGCGAAAGATCTTCCTGGCAGGCGAAGAAGCGCAAGAACGCCCGCCGCTGCCCGGTCGCAAGGTCGCGGATAGTGCCGCGCAGCATCGGGTAGCTGGCTTCCAGCGCGTCCAAAATCGTGCGCGGCGTCACCGCGCCTTTGACCTCGATTTCGATCTCCGCACCAACGCGGGCGAGATTTTGCAAATGGTAGGGGAGTTTTACTCGGACCATGGTTTTGTAGGGGTGGGTTTCAAACACGCTCACTCAGTTCATAAATAACTTTCTTCCTTTGACCAGCGAGATTGCCACGTCGGGGCGAACGGCTTGCGGCCAAAAGGTTTCAAGTAACGGTGAAGCGATATGGCCGCTTCGCCTCGCCCCTCCTCGCAATGACAGAAAATTGCACGCCCTACGAAAGTGTCTGCACTTCGACCGACTTCACCGCGGGCAGGTCGCGCGCGATCGGCACCCAATTGTCACCGCTGTCCGCCGAGGCGTACACCTGCCCGCCCGTCGTGCCGAAATAAATGCCGCACTCGTCCAGCGTGTCGACTGCCATGGCATCCCGCAGCACGTTCACGTAACAATCTTTCTGCGGCAGCCCTTTGGTCAGCGCTTCCCATTCGTCGCCACCCTTGCTGCGATACACGCGCAGCTTGCCGTCCGGCGGATAATGCTCTGAGTCGCTCTTGATCGGCACCACGTAGATCGTGTTCGGGTCGTGCGCGTGCACGTCGATCACGAAGCCGAAATCGCTGGGCAGGTTGCCGCTCACTTCGCGCCAGTTGTCGCCGGCGTCGTCGCTGCGCA
This sequence comes from Anaerolineales bacterium, assembly GCA_046716985.1. Taxonomy (GTDB): domain Bacteria; phylum Chloroflexota; class Anaerolineae; order Anaerolineales; family UBA11579; genus JAMCZK01. Next base: position 1,728 of record JBKJWG010000170.1, read on the forward strand.
TCACGTCCCAGTGCTTCTGCATGAACAGCACGTCCGGGTTGCTGGGGTGCATCGCCACGTGATGCACGCAATGTCCCACCTCGGCGGTGGGGTTGGGCAGAAAATCGGATTTGAGCCCCTTGGTGATCGTCTTCCAGGTCTTGCCGCCGTCGTCGCTGCGGAAGGCGCCCGCCGCCGAAATGGCGGTGACGATGCGGTTGGGGTTGCGCGGGTCGAGGATGATGGTGTGCAGGCACAGGCCGCCGGCGCCCGGCGCCCACTGCGAGCCGGTGGTGTGCGTGCGCAAGCCGCTCAGCTCCGCCCAGCTCTTGCCGCCATCGGTGGACTTGAACAGCGCGGCGTCCTCTACCCCGGCGTACACGGTGTCGGCCTCGGTGGGCGAAGGCTCGAAATGCCACACGCGCTTGAACTCCCACGGGTGCGGCGTGCCGTCGTACCACTGGTGCGTGCCGGGCACGCCGTCGTATTTGAACTCGTTGCCCACGACTTCCCAGGTCTTGCCGCCGTCTTCGCTGCGGTGCACCACCTGGCCGAACCAGTCGCCAGCTTGCGAGGCATACAGGCGCTCGGGGTTGGCCGGCGAACCTTTGACGTGATAGATCTCCAGCCCGCCAAAGAAGGGACCCTCGATCTTCCAATCTTTGCGCTTGCCATCCGAGTTGAGGACGAAAGCGCCTTTGTGTGTGCCTACGAGTACGCGTACTTTAGACATGGGCGAGCTCCCTAGTGATTAGAAGTTGCGGCTATTTTACTTGTACTTTAGATATTTGAATTCTATTGATTTAGAATCTTAGTTATGGCTTGGTTCAGGCGTAACTTTCAGCTTTTTGGCAATAGATTACCTAAATATGATTTATTACCGAAAGAGCATTGGTTCGCACATGACTATTGCTTAGAGCTACATGATCAACTTGTTAATATCATTGCAATGGGCGAAGCCCAGAATATATTTAATTATAGTTTTCAGTTTAGTGGGCAGGACGAGTTAATCGAATTTGAACAAGCACAAAAGAAAAATTCTGGAGGGTTCTTCTTTGATTGGTTAGCTGATACTGAGTACAAGCAAATTGCAAGAGAATTAACATATCGTCAACTATTAGCGGCATTACTTTCGGACTTTTTGCAATACCTAATAGCGGCTCTTCATAATTCCTCAAAGGGGCGTCTTTCTGTCACCTTTTCTCTTTTGAGAAAGCCATTCAAAGATAATCTTTTGTTACTAGAGTGGTTATTAAGTGACGAGGACGAGTTGCTTCGGGTCTTTTTGAAATCAGAGATTTCAGAGCTATCAATTGAAAAAATTGATAGCGGTAAAAAACTGTCAATTATTGAAGGAGCAATTAAGTTGACGGAGTTGCCGGAGTGGATTCACGCTGAATTTGTTATGATCTGCGGTACAACAAGAACTCCGACTTTAGTTTTGAGAAAATGTGGAACAAATCTTCTCATATAATTACAACTGTTCCGTCCTATTCTACCGAAAACAGAAATCTAAACTTTATTTTTTCAGACTTAGAAGCGAAGAAATCTCAATGGGATTACTTATATTCTAATCTGCCAATGCTTTTGCTTCATACCTGCCAAATAGTAGATGCATTACTGCCCAAAATTTGTCGCGTTTCACACAATGATTCTGTAATTTCTTCGCTAAGAAGACATGCGGGTTTCGTACTTTTGGTAAAACCTGAAGTAATAGATAGGGCTCAATATCAAGAGGGAAATCTTGCTAAATATTCCGAAGCCATGGGCCTAACGTGTCCACGATGTAACGCCTCTATTTCTTTGCGAGAGTCGGAAATAGAGACCTTCTATGTTTCCAATTGTCTAAGATGCGCTAGTTGCGGTTTTAAACTTTTCTTGCGACCTTACGATAGTATAAAAAAACTTGACAATAAATAATAAAAGCGGGGGCGGTCACCAACCCCCGCTTTTATTATTGACAATCGTTTCCCTGTTCGCCTTCTACCGCGCCGCCCTCGCCTTCAGCGCTGGCGCCCGCAGCGGTTGGCTGCCGGCTGCAAAGTACGCAATCGCTGCCAGCCCAGTGGAACGATGGACACCGCCACACCCGCATAGAACTCCTGGCTATCCGTAACGATTTGAACTACCACAGCCACGATCGCGTACGGCAGCGGCGATCTCGCTCATAGGCTGCGAATGATCCTATGAGAGGGAACCCGAGCTATAAGGTTATTGGGCATTCAGGATCTGTAAAAAGAAATTCTCGAAATCGGCTTGGTTGGCGTAGGTGGCCACATGGATCAAGGCGCCATTTGGATCAATGACCGTCTGGCCGCTATTGGGGCCTTCGGCGGCGACGACAGTCAAGCGCATCTGTTCAAAATCGGCCAGGCTTTCGTTGGCCAGGATGGCAGCGGCCAGGGTATCCCAAAAGGAATATTCGCCCGCTTTGATGGCAGCGTAATTCTGCCCCATGGCGTCATACACAAATTCGGCCACGGGCGTCTGCAATTCGCTGCCTAGGATCGCATAGAATTCAGCCGTCATCGGAGCATAGTTGGTTGCGTCCAGGGGGATCAGCGTAGTGGCAGCACCGGATTCAAATACCATCTGAGCCGCCAGCGGGTCCGCGTAAAAATTCCATTCCGCCGGCAGGAACCCTTCCTCACCGAAAACATTTCCGCCCACCTCGACGGCTCCGCCCATGATATAGATCATTTCAATGTTGTCGGCGAGAGTCGGTGTGGCCGCTAAGGCCTCTGCAAAATTGGTTAATGGCCCGAGGGTTAGCACCAGCACTTTTTCTGATCGGGATGAAATGAGTTCAGTCAGCAGCTCGACCGCGCCTAACGTTTGCGGAAGCTCTGTGCTGTCGGGCAGGTCTAGGCCGGCGAGATTGTCGACGTTGTTTCGCCACTCGATCGGGAATTCATGCCCGCCTTCCAGCGACGTCTCGCGCCCGCAAGCTACCGGGATGTCAGTCTCGCCAGCCAGTTGGATTAATTCCAGGGCGTTGTGCATGCCTGGCGCGCAGTGCGCTTCGCCGGTGCCAACTACGGTGATGGCCAGGACCTTGATGTCGGGCCTTTGCAGCAGGTAAAGAATGCCCAGCCAATCATCGAAGGCCATGTCCGTATCGATGACCACCTCTCGTGGCGTTGTCGAGAACGGAATTGCTATCGGGGTAGGCGCAACTACCGGGCGTGCACAGGCCTGCACAAAGAAAGTCAACGCCAAAACTACAGAGATCGATTTAAGTTTCATCTTTTTGTAAGTGTAAACAGGGCGGTTGCCCGCCCTGCTTTGTTTTAGCGCGTGGCCGTCTTTGCCTTCTGAGCTGGCGCCCGCAGCAGCTGGATGCCTGAGGCCAAGTAGGCCAGCATTACCAGCCCGATCCCCACGAAGGAAAACTGCGTGCCGATGTCGAACTGGATCACGATACTAGCAATCGACAGCAGGGGCAGCGCCAGGCCGCCCGCGGCCAAAAGCCAGTTCAGCCCCGGCAGCGCTTTCTTTTGTATGCAAGTCACGCCAAACAAGCCGATGCCCAGCAGGTGCAGCGCGAACCCAAAGAAAAACAGGGTCCACCAAATCTCGCCCGGTAGCAGCAGCCCTAAACCAACTGTGCCCACTGCCGAAACCACGGCAGCTATCACTGAAAATCCCAGCGCGGCTTTGCCGGTTGCGCTGGCTTCGCTGCCATAGGCATTGCGCAACGCCAGCGTTCCGGTGGCCAGCAGCAGCATGCAAAGCGGGCCAAGACCCACTGTGATATAGGCACTCCAGCTGCCAAGCCAATTTTCCAGATTGCCCAAGCCCAGCAGCGGTAGTAGCAGCAGGGCGCCCACGATCAACGCCCAGCCCCCCAGGCGCGTAAACTTTTCTTTGCTCATGTGTGTAAGCTCCTTAAAGTGTTCCTCGAAAGCAGTTTTGAACAGATCAAGCAGGGTAGCGGTCCATAGATTAAACAGCGCGGCCGCGCCACTTTGCCCAACTGCCTCTCGGCTGCAGTCCTTGAAGAGCTGGGCCATCCGGGGTCCATATTCCTGCCGATACTCATGGGGATAAAGCATTAACAAGCGCGTGAACACGCGCTGGGAAATGTTGAGCAGCTGCACATCGTTGCGCGGCGCGCCGGCGATCACGCGGACCATTCCTGGGCCGAGAGTTTTTGCTTGGCGCGCACAATTTGCAAGAGCTTGCGCAGCCGTTCTACTTCGGCGCTGGCCACTTTGTGGCCCAGACCCGAAAGCTTGTAGTAGCGGCGGCGTTCGTCATCCAGCGCCGGGTCAGGCCGCTCAGCAGACTCTTCGATCAGCCCCATCTCCAGCATGCGTTTGATCGCCTGATAGAGCGTGCCGGCTCGCAAGAGCATCTCGCCCTGGGTCTGGGATTCGACTTCTTTCATGATCCCGTAACCGTGCCGTTCCTGGTCCATCAATGCCAGCAGGATGTGGAAGACTGCCGGGGTTAGGGGCTGATGATCCTGGTGTGTTACCGTTCGCATAGTGCTCCTTATATATCCTTGCCAAATGTATCCAACGTGGATATAATAACAAAGAAACCGCTGGGAGTCAATAGCCGTTTTTACGAATTGAGGTATTGAATGCCGCGAGCTGAAGGCACCATAGTAATCAACAGACCTCTAAAAGAGGTCTACGATTTTTTACTAAATGGCGAAAACAACGTACACTGGCGACCGTCCGTCGTGGCCATCTCTAAAGTCGCAGGCACGCCGGACGGCGAAGGGGCCCACTATAAACAGGTATGCGTCGTTGGTCCCGGCAACCGTCGCGTTGACGCCGATTTCGAGATCCTCGAGGTCCAAACGGAAAAGTTGATCAAATTCAAAGTGATCGCCGGCCCCGGCAGGCCAACGGGAACATTTAATATGAGCGCAGAGGGTAACTCGACAAAATTGACTTTCAGGCTCGATCTGGAACCGCAAGGCTTCTTTCCGAAATTGATGACCGGCGTGATCCAGCGCGCCCTGGATGCCGAAATCGCCACGCTCCCAAATATAAAAAGCTATTTGGAATCTCATTGAAGCAAAAACCACTTGACATTCCACGCGCGCTCCTTATAATTATCTGACATCAAATACACGCGTCGACCGGGACGAGTAGCAGGGTAGAGGACATGTTTAGAAACTGTCCTCCGCTAGCCACCAGGAAGCCGAGGCCATAGACTGCAAGCCTCAGCAGGCAGCCCCCAGCGAAAACCGCCCGTGAGCGTAAGCCTGAACGGAAACAAGTAAGGCGAACGGCTAGCCCCGTTATCGGCTTAAGAGAACTGCGATCCAAGATCGCAGAACTTGGGTGGAACCGTGAGCTAGCGCTCGCCCCAACATTGGGCGAGCGTTTTTGTTTTAAGTACAGTCCAGAAGTCGTGAGGTCGGGAGGTCTGACCTTGGACCTCTTGACTTCACGACAAGGAGTTCTTATGCCACAGAAGAAAATCGATCGATACGAAAATACGCAGCTTTATCGCGTGCGCCATTCAGCCGCGCACATCATGGCCCAAGCCATCACCGAGCTGTTCCCGCCCGGCGAGGCCAAGGTCGCCATCGGCCCGCCCATCGAAGACGGCTTCTACTACGACTTCGAGCTGCCGCGCCAGCTCACACCCGAAGATTTTCCGGCCATCGAGAAGCGCATGCGCGCGATCATCGCCAAGGATTTCGAGTTCAAGAAACGCGTCGTTTCTGCGGATGAAGCTAAAAAAGAATTCAAAGGCCAGCCCTACAAACTCGAACTGGTAGAGGGTCTCGAGAAGGGCGGCATAGACGAGTATGGCAATCCGCTCAAGACGAAGCCAGAGATCTCTTTCTACACGCACGACGGCTTCACGGATCTGTGCCGCGGGCCGCATGTGGCCAAGACGGGCGAGATCAATCCCGACGCGTTCAAGCTGATGAGCATTGCCGGCGCCTATTGGCGCGGCGACGAAAAGAACAAGCAGCTGCAGCGCGTCTATGGCACGGCCTGGGAGAACGCCCAGCAGCTCGAGGAATATATGTGGCGCCAGGAAGAAGCCAAGAAGCGCGATCACCGCAAGCTCGGCAAGGAGCTTGGCCTGTTCCACTTCTCCGACGACATCGGCCCCGGCATTCCTATCTTCACACCCAAGGGCGAGATGCTGCGTTACCTAATGGAGAATTACGTGCGCGACACGCAAACGCGCTACGGCTTCCAGCATGTGTGGACCGGCCATCTGGTGAAAGAAGATCTCTACAAGAAATCAGGTCACTACGATAACTATCGCGACGTAATGTTCCCGCCCATGGTGAACGAAGGCGTGTCCTATCGGCTCAAGCCGATGAACTGCCCCAGCCACATGACGCTCTACAAAGAAATGGGCTTGCACTCCTACCGCGAGTTGCCCCTGCGTTTTAGCGAGTTCGCCACGCTCTATCGCTACGAAAAATCCGGCGAGCTCTCTGGCCTCACACGTGTGCGCGCCCTCACGCAGGATGACTGCCACACCTTCTGCACGCCCGAGCAGATCGGCTCCGAGTTTGCGCTCACGCTCAAACTCTTCAATGAAGTCTTCGCTCACTATCGCTTCTCGAATTACGTGGTGCGCCTCTCGCTGCGCGGTGAGGGCGGCAAGTACGTCAACGATCCCGAGAAATGGGACAAGGCCGAAGCCGCCTTGCGCAAAGCGCTGGACGATAACAACGTGGAATACTACGAGGCCAAAGGCGAAGCCGCCTTCTACGGCCCCAAGGCCGACATCATCGCTAAGGATGTGCTCGGCCGCGAGTGGCAGCTCTCCACCTTCCAGGTCGATTTCATCCAGCCAGCGCGTCTAGGCCTCACCTACATTGGCGAAGATAATCAGGAGCACGTACCCGTGGTGCTGCATCGCGCCGTCACGGGCACCACGGAGCGCTTCATGGGCGTGATCATCGAGCACTTTGCTGGCGCCTTTCCGGTTTGGCTGGCGCCGGTGCAAGCCGTGCTCATCCCCATCGCCGATCGCCACGTCGATTACGCCAACAAAGTGGCCGAGCAGCTCAAGGCCTCCGGCCTGCGCGTCGAAGTCAACGGCGGCAGCGATCGCATGAGCGCCAAGATCCGCGACGCGCAGGGGCAGAA
>JBKJWG010000171.1:0-5971 GCA_046716985.1 Anaerolineales bacterium
GTGTAGACTACAGTGTCGCCCCAGGGTCCTCATTGGTTGGTAACGGGAGTCTAAAATCTAAGCATGGCCACCACTAAAACAAAAAAGGGTGTCAAAACTTCGCCTAAAACCGGACAGGCTAGCAAGCTGCGCGCCCAGCTTGCAGATCTGAAGACCAAATACACAAAGGTCGCAATGGAAAATAAATTCCTCGAGCGAGCCATGGGTGATCTGAACTTCCACAACAATGCCCATGATGGCGTGGTCTATACAGACGCAGAAGACCATATTGTGTATGCCAATCCTTATTTCATGGGCATGATGGGCGTCAAAGACAAAAGCGAGCTGCTTGAACAAAAATTCCCCACTTACATGTGGAACAACGAAAAAGAAGCCGTGCGTTTGTTCAAAGATATTAAAAACGACGGTTTTGTGCGTGAACGCGAAATGGCCTTATATAACCGCGAAGGCGCGCCGGTATTCGCCATGTGCTCCGGGGTGGCCAACAAGGATGAAGACGGCAACGTGATCGGCACAGAGATCATGTTCTGCAATATCACCAGCAAGCGCACCTTCCAGGCCGAGCTGATGGAACAGCATGCCCTGATGGATGCCATCCTGCAGAGCACTCCTGATCCGATCCTGGTGCTCAATGCTGAACTCGAATTGCAACGCAACAACACGACTGCCGACCAACTATTTAAGGCAGAAAAGGGCGGCAAAGGACGCAATTTAATAGAACTGCTGAAAAATAGCGTTCCTTCCGTTGAACTCGTCGAAGAGATCAAAGCCAAATTTGCGGCAGGCAAACCCTTTGATTTCGAGATGAATTTAGGCGACCAACATTTTGACTTCCACGCGGCCCCACTGCAATCTGTGCAGCAGGGTTGGGTATGCGTGTTACACAACATCACGGTGCGCAAGCTCACTCAGGAAATGCTGCAACATCACGCCTTTCACGATGCACTGACCCAACTGCCTAATCGCTCCTATTTCATCGACCACATGCAGCGCGCCAACCTGCTCACCAAAAACGAACCTGATTATCGCTATGCGATCTTGTTCATCGATGTGGACGACCTGAAGTCTTTCAATGACAGCCTCGGACACCACGTTGGCGACGAGTTGCTGTACAATTTCGCTCGCCGTCTGGAAGCCAACATCCGCCCGGGAGACTTGGCGGCGCGGCTGGGCGGCGATGAATTCGCCATCTTTCTCGACCGCGTTTCGGAGCGAGCCGCTGCCATGCAGGTGGCGAACCGCGTGCGCGAGAACTTGCTAAAACCCTATCGGCTGAACAATTCAGACGGCGTGCAAACCACGGCCAGTATCGGCGTTGCGCTCAGCGATGGCGCCACACCCGATGCAGAGACGTTGCTGCGCAATGCAGACAAAGCTATGTATCATGTCAAGCAACTCGGTGGTAATGGACTTGAGGTTTTTGGGGAGCAATTACTGGAGAGCGCGCAAGAAAAATAAAGATCTAAAAAAGAGACGGCGAATCGTCGCCTCTTTTCATTTTCCGAAATATTCTTTCATGGGGTCAAAATAACTGTCCGCCCAGCCCTGGCGATATTGTTCGCCGTGAGCCGGTAAATTACTGTGGCGAAGCGTCAGCTTGGTTCCACCTTTGGCGGGTGCGAGTGTGATCTCGATGCGTGAATCTTCTTCGGAATCCGCGAACTCAGATGTGCGCCAGGATTGCACGATCTTCTTGCCCGGTTTTAGCTCCAAATTGGTGCCGCTAATGTAACCATCCCAAGCTGCGAAGCCACCACCAATCTTGTCGCTTACCTTGGCTTTGCTGCCTGTCATTTTGCTATGCCCTTTGGAGTCTAGCCAGGCCTTATAGACTTCGTCCGGGTTTGCGGGAATAGTAGTTGAGATTTCAAATTCCATTGCCATTGTTCGTCTCCTAATTTTCAGCTGCTTTGGTGATCTCGATAAATTCGTTAGCCTTGAGGCTGGCGCCACCGACCAGAGCGCCGTCAATCTCGGGTTGCCCGAAGAAAGCTGCGGCGTTGGCAGCGTTCACCGAGCCACCGTACAGCACACGGATTCCCTGGGCGATCTCCGCACCGAACGCACCTGCCAGCGTGGGCCGCACAACGTTGCGCAATAAAGTATCGGTGGGCTCGGGTGTGGCCGCCTTGCCGGTGCCAATTGCCCAAACGGGTTCATAAGCGATCACCAGCGCCTCAGCAGAATTGATTTGCACACCTTCCAAGGCGGCACGCAGCTGACCTGAAACAACCTCAGCGGCGCGGCCGGCTTCGTTCTGTTGCAGGGTTTCGCCCACGCACAGCACTGGGCGCAACCCAACGGCCAGCGCAGCTTGCAGCTTGCGGTGCACGTCCAAGTCGCTTTCGCGGAAAATAGCGCGCCGCTCTGAGTGACCAACAATAACATATGAGCAGAATTCCGCCAGTATGGCCGCTGAAAGTTCACCGGTAAAGGCGCCCTCTTTTTCCCAATACAGGTTCTGCGCGCCCAGGGCGATACCTTTGCCATCCAGCACGGCTGAAAGAAGCATAAGAGCGGTGGCAGGCGGGCAGAGAAGTTTTTCCACACCTTTCACAGCTTGCAAGCCGGGCAGCATCTCTTCGACCAATCGCAAAGCTTCTGCTACGGTCTTGTTCATTTTCCAGTTGCCCGCTACCAAAGGAGTACGCGTCATATCATTTATCCTGCAGTGCTGCCAAGCCTGGCAGCACTTTGCCTTCCAGCATTTCCAGCGAAGCACCGCCGCCGGTGGAAATATGCGTGATCTTGTCGGCCAAGCCTGATTGCTGCAGAGCGGAAACCGAATCTCCACCGCCCACGATGCTGAAGGCTTTGGATTCTGCCACAGCTTTAGCAAGGGCAAAGGTGCCGGCCGCAAAAGGCTTCATTTCGAAAACCCCCATGGGACCATTCCACACAACCGTAGCGGCTTGCTTTATCAGAGCACTGAATTCCTTAACCGTTTCGGGTCCGATATCCATCACTCGCCAGCCGGCAGGCACGTGGCCGACTTTCATTGTCTTGTGCTTGGCTTTTTCATCGAAGGCATCTGCAATGACAAAATCAACAGGTAACTGTAATTTGTTTTTGCCAGCGCTTAATAATTCCTTGGCCGTATCCAATACTTCAGATTCCACAAGCGAATCCGCCATCTCAAGGCCTTGAGCCTTGAAAAAAGTATTGGCCATGCCGCCGCCGATCAGTACATGATCCGCATTGGTCAGCAGATTGCGAATCACTTCAATTTTGTCGCTTACTTTGGCTCCGCCCAAAATGGCCACCAACGGCCGCTGGGGGTCAGCCAGGGCCTGGCCAAGGTAGGAAATTTCTTTCTCCATTAGCAGGCCGGCCACGGCCGGCAAGTAGTGCGCCACGCCTTCGGTGGAGGCGTGGGCGCGGTGGGCGGAGCCAAATGCATCATTGACGTAGAGATCGGCCAACTTGGCAAGGGCCTGTGACATAGCAGGATCATTTTTGGTCTCGCCTGGATAGAAACGCGTGTTTTCGAGAACCAACACCTCGCCGGGCTTCAGCGCCTGAGCGGCCGCCTCGGCTTTTGGGCCAATGCACTCATCTACAAATTTCACCGGAGCTTTGATCAGCTTGGCTAAATGATCGGCTACAGGCTTCAGCGAATATCTGGGGTCGGGCACATTTTTGGGACGGCCCAGATGCGAGCATAAGATCACGGTCGCGCCGCGCCCGAGCAAGTTCTCAATTGTGGGCAAGGCTGCCACGATACGAGTGTCATCCTGCACCTTGCCAGATTCGATCGGTACGTTGAAGTCCACGCGCACCAGTACACGTTTGCCGCGCGGGTCAATATCGGCAATGGTCTTCTTATTGAACATGAATGTTAGTTTTCGCGGGCCAGGGGGCCAGTGCGTTCTTGCAGCAGATCAATGAGCAGCTGCGCAAGTCGATCGGAACGATGATGGCCAGGTTTATCGGGGTCGGCAATGTCCGCTTGATAAAGTGGGACTTCTTTTTCTAACTCATCTTTCGCTATCACCCATTCGGAACCCTGAGGCGGCCGTCCATCTTCTGATTTGTTACTGATCACCATATCAAAAAAGCCGGGACCCACGTGGCTTTCCAGAGCGCGAATGTGATCGCCGCAATCGTAGCCGTCAGTTTCCCCAGGCTGCGTGGCTAGATTGCAAATGAAGATCTTCATCGCCGGGCTGTTGCGCACCGCGGCGGCCAAATCGGGAACCAGCAAATTAGGCAGGATACTGGTGTATAGGCTACCGGGACCGATGACGATCAGGTCAGCGCTAAGCAAAGCGTTGACCGCAGCTGGATAAGCAGGCGGAGCATTAGGTTCCAGCCAGATATGGCGAACCGACCCGGCAGTTGAAGGAATATGGCTTTCGCCGTGCACACGCACTTCAGCCCCCGCCAGCGGCACGACCAGATCTGCGACCAGGCGCACATCGTGTAACGTGGCCGGCAGCACGCGGCCGTGCACGGAAAGCACGCGGCCGGATTCGGCGACCGCTTTCTCGAAGCTGCCGGTGATCTCACTAAGCGCGCTGATGAATAAGTTGCCAAACGAATGTCCTTCAAGTCCATTCGCTGCACCGGAAAACCGATATTGGAAAAGTTGTGTAATGAGAGTCTCGTCGTTTGAAAGCGCGGCCAAGCAATTGCGGATGTCGCCGGGCGGCAGCACACCGAGATCGTTGCGCAGCCGGCCAGAGGAGCCGCCATCGTCGGCAACAGTGACAATAGCCGTGAGATTGTAAGTATGTTCCTTGAGACCGCGTAGCAAGGTAGCCATGCCGTGTCCGCCCCCGATGACCACGATGCGCGGGCCGCGACCGCGCTTGCGATGGTCAGCAAGGGTATCGACTACGTGGCGGCCCGGGCGTAGATAAGGCGCCAACAAGGCGCGATTTAGATTGAGCACGCCATAGACCAGCGCGCCCAATCCGAGGCCGCCGAAGATCAGGGCGCGTAAGGTGCGGTCGAGAAAGCGCAGGGAGAGCCAGGAAAGCGCTGGCAGCCACCAAGTGTCTGGTGCAGTGCGATAGAAATCCAAGACAAAGATCGCGCCGCCGACGCCAATGAGGAAAGTGCCGAACAAGATCAGTAACAGCCAGCGTTTGATGCCCAAGCCAGGCGTGAGCCAGCGCAGAAGGCGCATAAAAGCTTTCCACGGCGCTTGCAGCCACTCTCCGAATTTCGTCAGCATTGCTAGGGATGATAACCGTGTTAAAGGTGAGCGTCAACGCGACGGCAAAATAGCGGCTAAAAGCGGGCAATTGTTGATAGAACAAACGCGCTGGTATCATTGCCGCAACGAACAATGGCGCGACTCGAAAAGACCTGGCAGATCGCCTCTCACATTACAGCCGAAGCAGAACAAAACTTATCAGGCTACCCTAACTTGCTGCGCCAGGTGCTATTCAACCGCGGCCACGCCACGCTGGAGGTCTCACAGCGCTTTCTGGCCGCCCTCAAGCCTGAAGTCAACGACCCCATGCTGATCAAGAATATGGGCGCAGCGGTCGATCGAATTGGGCACGCCATTAAACAGGGCCAGGCTATCGTAGTTTACGGCGACTACGACGCTGATGGAGTCACCGCAACGGCGTTGATGGTGCAATGCCTGCTGGCATTTGGCGGCCAGGCGAGTGCATATATTCCTGACCGCTTCGAAGAGGGCTACGGTTTGAATGTGAACGCGCTGCGCCAGTTAAAGGAACAGGGCGCGAGCGTCGTGATCAGCGTAGATTGCGGCGTGCGCTCGCTCGTTGAGGCAGACGAGGCTCGCAAGCTCGGCCTAGATCTCATCATCACCGATCACCATACCCCCGGATCTGAATTGCCAGATGCCTTTGCGCTGATCAACACCAAGCAGCTTGGCGACGAATATCCAGAAAAACAGCTGGCCGGCGTGGGCACCGCGTTCAAACTTGCTTCCGCCCTGGCGCAACGCCTGGGCAGCAATAGCTGGAGCAGCGACACGGCACTCGATCTGGTA
>JBKJWG010000172.1:0-3882 GCA_046716985.1 Anaerolineales bacterium
CGCCTGGATCGCGCGTCTAACACAGCCGCTTTTCACGCTGCTCAACGAAGACATTTCGGGCCGCGACATTATTTTTTTAGTGGGGGGCGTCTTCCTGATCGGCAAAAGCACGCTTGAGATCCACGACAAACTGGAAGGCAAAGAAGGTCACAGCGAAGCACAACTCAAGCGCGTCACTTTCACCAGCGTCATCATCCAGATCATTCTGCTGGACATCGTCTTCTCGCTGGACTCGGTGATCACCGCGGTGGGCATGGCCAATTCCGTGGGCGTGATGGTGGCGGCCATTGTGATCGCGGTGGTGATCATGGCATTGAGCGTGGGCGTGGTGAGCGGCTTCGTCGAGCGCCACCCCACGATCAAGATCCTGGCGCTTTCCTTCCTGCTATTGATCGGATTTTCCCTTGTGGTGGAAGGGTTGCACCAGCACATTCCCAAGGGCTACATTTATTTCGCAATGGGCTTTTCCGTTTTCGTCGAGTACCTCAATTTGCAATTGCAAGTGCGGCGGGTGGCGCCAGTCAAATTGCGCGAGGCGTACACCGGCAAACGCAAGCGGAGGGCAGCCTGAGCTCAGAAGTCGGAATCACAGTTCAGTCCTCCCCCCACTCTCTTGGGAAGCGGCTGGTCAGGAACTTCGTCTGTTTTGTTTTCAGGATTTTGTACCGCGTTTTATTTCGAGTTGAAATCACAGGCTGGGAGAACGTACCGAAAAAGGGCCCTTATATTGTTGCCTTCAATCACGTGTCACTGTTCGACCCGCCCTTTGTGGTTTCGTTCTGGCCGGTAAGGCCAGAGGTGCTGGGGGCTGCATATCTCTGGACAAAGCCGGGCATTGGGCAGCTGATGAGGCTCTATTCAGTGATCCCAATTAATCGCGAAGATGCAGACCGCAGCGCGATCCGGAAAGCTTTGAGCGCGCTTGCGACAGGCGGCGTGCTGGTGCTGGCGCCGGAAGGCACACGCTCGCACACGCCAGGGCTGCTGCCCGCCAAGACCGGGGTCGCTTACCTGGCGCACAAGAGCAACGCGCCCGTAATCCCAGTGGCCGTCGTGGGTACAACGCCGGACGCGTTGAAAAAAACGGGCTTGTTCCGGCGTCCCAAGCTAACCATGCGCATCGGCCAACCGATTGCGTTTAAGAACCCAGAGTCCGAGAAGCATATGAGTACATTCTTAAAGGAAAATACTGACGTGATCATGACGAGATTGGCCCAACTGCTGCCTGAGAACTACCGCGGTCACTATGCAACCCGCGTTGAAAGTAACACCTAGGCCGGCCTTTCTACTTTGTCAAATAGGTTTGTAAGTTTTACAGGTAAATTTAGTGGCTATGCGCATTGAATGCTTTTCTGAGGAGATGCTATGCAAGTAAGCGGTTCAACCATTATCAATGCCTCGCGCGAAAAAGTATTCGCGCACTTGACCAATCCGGACTTCGTGGCTAAGTGCGCCCCCGGCCTCGAAAGCATGGAGGTCGTGGAGCCCAACAAGAAATTCAAGGCCACTGGCTCTGTGGGCCTTGGCAACCTGAAGGTGCGCTTCACTGGTGATATCGAATTCCTAGAATTGGATGCGCCCAACCGAGCCAAGATGAAGGGCCACGGCACCGCGCCGGGCAGCGCGGTAGATGGCATTGCAGAGATGAAACTGCGCGACGGAGAGAATGGCACCACAATTATGGATTGGACGGCGGACGTGAGCGTGCTGGGCACGATCGCAAGCCTGGCTTCGCGCATGATGGGCAGCATCACCCAGAAGCTGAGCGGCCAATTCTTTGACTGCGTGAAGGCGCAGATCGAAGGATAGGAACGACTAGAGATTAGAGATTAGTGACGGTTATTAAACAATGCGCGACTTACTCCCTGATCTTGAAGACTGGTTAGCCAAGGGCGAGCGCGTGGCGCTGGCCACGGTGCTCTCTACTTGGGGCTCCGCGCCGCGGCTGGCCGGATCGACCATGGCCGTAAGCGAAAGCGGCGGTCTGGTGGGCTCGGTGAGTGGCGGCTGCGTGGAAGGCGCGGTCATAACCGCGGCACGCGAAGATATCCAAAGCGGGAAACCGCAGCGTTTGCACTTCAGCGTGGCGGACGACACGGCTTGGGGTGTGGGCTTAGCTTGCGGCGGCGAGATCGAACTATTCGTCCAGCCGGTGAAAGAAGAAGTCTTCAAAGAATTGCTGCCACGCTTAAAAGCCGATCAAGGCCTGGTATTGAGCACAGTCGTAAAGGGCAATGAGGATGACCTCGGCTCGCAGGTGTTGACTGACGAGACCGGAAAAATAATAATTGCCAGCGGACACTCCCCAAATATTAACGAACAAAATGGCAAAGAACCAAAAATAATTGAGGATAAAACGGGCAATGAAATCTTTGCGAATCCATTGCCCGCCTCCCCCACTCTGATCATGATCGGCGGCGTGCATATTGCCATCGCACTGGCCAAGTTGGCGCACGCGCTCAATTTCCGCACGGTAATTGTGGATCCGCGCAAAGCCTTTGCAACGACGGAACGATTTGGCGAGGCAGACAAGCTCATCCAGGCCTGGCCACAGGCCGCGTTTGAACAAATGCCGCTCAACAGTTCAAGCGCGGTGGCTTCGCTCAGCCATGACCCCAAGATCGATGACCCAGCGCTGATCGCCGCGCTGAAAAGCCCGGCGTTCTACGTGGGCGCGTTGGGTAGCAAGAAAAATCAGGCGCGGAGGCGGGAGCGACTATTGAAGGCTGGTGTCAAAGAAAAAGACCTGGACCGCTTACATGCCCCCATCGGGATCGAGATCGGCGCCGAAACGCCAGAGGAAATCGCTTTGGCGATCATGGCGCAAATTGTCGCGGCTTATCGGAACTAGACTCCAAAAATATTAGTGATCACCGTAGAGGCCACTCCGCCCACACTTTGCATCATGCCTACCTTGGCATGGCGCACCTGGTTCTTTCCCGCCCTACCGGTTAGCTGAAGCACGATCTCGCAAGCCTGATACAAGGCGCTGGCCCCCACCGGGTGCCCGCGCGCCTTAAGCCCGCCCATCGTGGAAATGGGAATTTTGCCATTGCGCCATATCTTTTTCTCGTGAGCCAAGCGCCAACCGCGCCCCGGAGCGGCGAAACCGGTAGCTTCCAGTTGCAAGGCTGCCATGACGCTAAAGGCATCGTGCACTTCAAATAAACTGATATCGCTGCTATTCACGTTGGCAATTCGATAAGCTTTTAATACAGACAATTCAGAAGCTAGCAGCTTCAATGGCTCGCTGCGATCTTCGAGGCGAAAGCGATCCGTGGCGACCGTTGAAGCCAGCAGCCTTACCGAGAAACGCGTGAAGGCGCGGGCTTCATCACTGGGAGCGAGAAGCACAGCTGCAGCTCCGTCGCAAACCGGCGCGCTATCGAACAAACGCAAAGGAGGCAGGATCATGCGGGAGCGACGCACAGCGCGGGCAGACACCTCCTTGCGGAAAAGTGCGTTGGGATTGTTGCGCGCATTGCGGTGAGCGTTGACAGCGAAATTGGCGAAGCCGCCATCGGGAACTTTGTATCGATCCATATACATGCGCATTACATCTGCATTGCGACTGATCATGTTTGCCCCCATTTGGCCTTCGCGTTTGGCGTCTAGAGCTTTTGCGAGCACAGAAACGGCCGCATTGCCCTCGCTCATTTTTTCCACTCCTACGGCTAGCGCCAGCTCTACTTCTCCGCTAGCGACCGCGAGATAAGCCACCCGCAGGGCTGCAGCGCCGGCAGCCGAGGCTGCGCCGACGCGCAAGGCCTCAATCCCCACCAAGCCGGCTTCATCAGCGATAAAAGTAGCTAATTGTTTTTGATTCTGAAGTTCATCGCTCAACATGCTGGCTGCATATAACGCGTCGACGCGGTCTACACT
>JBKJWG010000173.1:0-4906 GCA_046716985.1 Anaerolineales bacterium
GGTTAGCCGAGCGCGGCCTGCTGGAGGCGCGACAGACGCTCGATCTATTGGCGCACACGCTGCAAAACCAGCCGCTAGTGGATGACACCGGTCGAGCAGTGTTGGAACTGATCACTGGCTACGCCGACACCTGGCGGCTGCTTCTTGAGTATGACGAGGACCGGCTGGCGTTGCCGCCGGGTGCCCGGCCATCGAAGGGCGTGCTGGATTTCACCCGAGCCAGCGCGGCGATTGGCGAATTCAAGCGCGAGCTGATGGCGCGCAGTTAAACGACTTGAACGAAGCGCAACGATTGAATGATTGGAACGAGCATCAGTATTGAATACTGCGCCGATCCGGGATGTGGCGCCTTCGACCCGGCCGGTTTTCCGAGCGCAAATCCGATCAGGGTAACTACGAACTCCAACGAGCACATTATTTTAGCGGAATTAACCCGACTTCGCGGATTCGCGGGGGTCAGAGCAGTTAAGTAGTTGAAAAATCAACATGCGAGGTACCAAGGTCTTCACTACAGAGCTGCGGCTGCCGCGACTTGTGTGGTGGTGATCCTGGGAGGTGGTTGTTGGGGAAGTTGAAGTTTGAGCTTGTCGAGCAGGAGTTGGAGTTCGGGCTCAGGCTGGGTGGTGCGGGTCAGGATAAGCTCGCGACCGTCAGTAGTCGGCAAGTGCACGTCAATCATCTGCATGGCAGCGAACTTCTCCAGGGCGCTGCGCGCGGTGAGACCCGGCGCCAACGCGCGCAGCCGCTCGGTCAAGGTGATGTGCAGACAATAGGCCAGAAACGAAACCAAGATGTGCGCCTCGATGCGTTTTTCGCTTTGATGAAAGATCGGCCGGATCGCTAGATCGCCCTTGAGATTCTTGAACGCCTCTTCGACGTTGACCAGTTGCAGGTACAAGCTCCAGAGCTTGGCCGGATCGGTTTCAGTCAGATTGGTGCGCAGTAAGTAACGCCCTTCTCTGTGCCGTTGGCGACGTAACTTCTCTCGATTGAGGCGGTAGGTAAAAGCGGCTTTGTCCTTGTCCACCTCGACTTGGACCAGGCGCCAAGCGCTGGGAGTTTTTTGTTTAGCGGCCCCCAGCTTCATCAGCAGCTCTTCGCGCTTAAGCTTCATAGTGCTCAGTTGTTTGAGCCGTGTCCACAGCCATTTGAGTTGGCGCCGGCGCATGGAGCGCTCCTTATGCACCCGGTCCTCACTTTGGGCCAGCACATAGAGCTCGTCTTGTTGCGCCAACAGTTTGACCTCGACTCCCGGCCGCGCGGTATGCCAAGGCTTGTCTAGGAGCTGTTTCTCCAAGCGACTGAGCCGCCCCTTGGGTGTCCCCACCAGATACTTAACCGGTGGATTACTCTGGCGCATCTGTTCAAGCACTTTTTCCGTCGGGATGCCCCGATCCATCAACCAAATCCGTTCTGCTTTGCCGTACTGCTTTTCGATCTTGTCGAGAAAATCCTTGAGCGTGCTGCTGTCCCTGGTGTTGCCAGCCAAGACTTCGTAAGCGAGTGGAAAACCCTGCGGCGTGACGATCAGCGCGATGATCACCTGCACACAGTCCTTGCGCTTATCGCGGCTGTAGCCAAAGCGCCGCTTGTCATTCTCATCGTCGGGAGGACTGGACTCGAAATAGGTGCTGGTCAAATCATAGAGCATCACCTCAAAGCTCAGGTTGAATAAATCGCGCCAGCGCCCGATCAAATGATCGAACAACGCCTGTTTGTGCTCTAACAAAAGATCGTGACAGCCGTAGAGCTTGTGGGGGTCGGCCAGTGAACTATCGGCTGACAGTAAATCCCCCAGGGCGCTTTGCCCAAACCACTGCCGGTGTAAGCGCCACTCACTGCCCGGGGCGATCAGCCGATAGGCCACCAGCACCAACAAAACCTCGTCCCAGCGTGTCCCTTTGCGACTGGTCCCTAGTCGCTCCCCCCAAAAGCGATCGAGCTCCAACTCCCGCCACAACTTGACCACCAACCAGCATGCTCCCCACTGCCGCGGCCGGCACAACCGCAGCTCGGATAAACGCACCCGCACCATCGACTCCGCGGCGGTCTCCGCTTCACAGCGATCTTCGGGAAAGAGCGCAAGGGTACTGGGCTTGTCTTTCCCCTCTTCAAGAACTTCGATCGATTTGCGCCACGCCAACTCCTGCGAGGAGTTGATCGCACCGAGATATAAGACGTGGCGCTGCGCCACGCGTCCATCGGCTAAACGTTTGTTTTCGACGATGCTCCAGTAGCGGTGTGGCTTGCCGTTTTTCTTGCGGGATGTCGAGCGCAAAAACATTGCGGCCATTATGCCGATTACAAGAGGTTTGAAAAGGGGCGAGTTTGCTCCACTACAGCACAATTCGCCGTTTTTCGATCACCCAACCCCTGCTATTCCATGAGCTTGCGCCCACCCAAACTTTTTTTCGCGTTGCGAATCCGCGAAGTCGGGCTAACATTCAATCCGGGCGAAACGAGGTTCAAATTCACGTTTACAGCATTCAGCTGTGATATGGATGGGCCGGCAAAATGCTCCTTATAGACAGCTGGGCTTACTGCAAGCACCCAGGCGCCTGTGTCTCCAATTCGGCCATAGTTTGAACGTAAGCCAGCGTAGCATCCAAGGACCGAGCGCGCGCCTGAGTGAAGCGATCTCGGGTGACACTGAATTCAAAGATCGTCATCTCACCGCTTTCATACGCTTTGCCGGTGAGGGCGAGCATTTTTTCGAGATCGCCGAGATAGTTGTTTCCATAGGCTTCAATTCTTTCCTTCGCTAACGCGAGCGTGGCGTAAGTCGAATCGAGCTGCTGTTTTACGGAAATCGTGCGGCCTTCCAGTTCAGCTCTGCTGATGTTTTGATTCGCCAGCGCGGTGGCTATCTCTTCTTGGTTGCGATTGAAAAACGGCAGCGGAATGGCGATCTCTCCGCCGACGACATTTTGATTAGTGTCCCGTCTATACCGAGGTCCAAGAGAAATATTGGGAACCCGGCGGGCCTGTGCCAGACGGAGTTCCGCCTCGCGGACCTCGACGGCAAGCTTCGCGGCCTTTAAATCGACACGGTTAGCCAGGCTACAAGCCTGGAGTTTCCGCCGATCGGGAATAGTTCCGCGCTGACTACTCAAAATCTCCAGCAGATTGCCGGCCGCCGCCAGAGAGCCTTCGTCCTGTAGACCCACGAGCCGGCGAAGCTCGTTCTCCATCGTTACCCGTTCGCGCAGCTTGTTTGCCAGGTCGTTGCGAACTTGGTCTCGATCGAGTCGAAGAGTGTTCAATTCCAAAACCGTGATGTCTTCGCGCGCAAACCGTTTCTCACCCGCTTGCAAGAGATTTTCCTGCGTCGCCAAAATTTCCTTCAAGTCCCCGACGCTCTGTTGCAACGTAAGGAGATGGTAAAAGGTCCGGGTTACCTCCAAGCGTAACAGCCGTTCAGCGTCTCCAATCGACAACTGGGCCTGAGACAGGTTCTTTTCCGCCGCCTCGGAGCGGTGTCCTCTTTGGCCGGCGATATCCAATTCCTGAAGGAGATTCAGTGCAACGCTTGTGCCGGATCTTCCCGACGCTTGGGATTCCACATCGACGCTGAAGCGCGGATTGTTTTGAAACAACAGACCCGCTTGCTGAGCGCGTCCTTGCGCGACGCCGAGAGAATGCCGTTTGGCTTTTAGCTCGGAATTGTTTCGCAGCGCCTGTTGGAGAGCCGTGGATAAATCAAGGGAAAGGTCCGCGGCAGGCGCAAAATTAGCTGTCAACAAAGAGACGAGAACCAAGGTGAGACACCGGATTTTTTGGTAACTCATAGTACCACTCCCTTCTCAGCAACGGGCCGGCCAAATCGTAAATACAGAGCGGGAACCACGATCATGTTGAGAGCCGTTGAAGAAAACAGCCCGGCAAGGATGACAATGGCCATAGGCGTGAGAATTTCGCTGCCCGGCTCCCCACTACGCAGCACCAATGGCAGGAGAGCCAGGCCCGCGCATAGGGCCGTCATCAGAATCGGCGAAAGTCGTTCTAGCGCGCCGCGCTCGACGGCGCGCGCAAAGCTCTCGCCTTCTTCCTGCATTAGATGACGTATGTGCGAAACCATCATGATGCCGTTTCTCGCGGCGATGCCGAAAAGCGTGATCAGGCCGATCATCGAAGCGACATTCAAAACCCCGCCCGATAGGAAGATGCCGAAGATGCCGCCGATCAATGCCAGCGGCAGGTTAACCAGGATGATCAGCGCGTCACGCAGCGAACGGAGCGCCGCCGCCAGCAGAAGCACAATGCCGCAGATGACCAGCACGCTCAGAAAGGCGATGGTTTGCGACGCTTCCTCGGCGCTTTCAAATTGCCCGCCGTAGTTCACGTAGTACCCCCTCGGAAGCGACACCGCCTTGGCCACGTTATTCTGAATGTCGCGCACGACTCCTTGTAAATCTCTGCCGGCAACGTTGGCGCTGACAACGATCTTTCGTTGCACGTTCTCGCGGCTTATCGTATTTGGACCCAGGTCTTTCTTGACTTCGGCGAGCAGGGCCAAGGGCACCTTGCCGCCGAGCGGTGTGTCGATCAGCGTGGCGCGGATGGCTTCGAGACTCTGCCGGTTGGCATCCTCAGCGCGCACCACCAAATCGAAACTTCTCTGCCCTTCGAGCACGCGGGAGACGGTCTTGCCGAGAAACGCGGTCTCGACAGCTTCGGCAACTTCTTCCACCTTAAGTCCGACACGGGCCATCCGCTCCCGATCGAACCGTAGTCCAAGTATGGGGATGTCCGTCTGCTGCTCGATGGACAGATCCACCACGCCGGGCACCTTGGCCATGGTGTCGTGCACTTGCTGGGCGAGAGTTCGAAGCGGGCGCAACTCGTCACCGAAGATTTTAACAGCGATGTTCGCGCGCGTGCCCGAGAGCATGTGATCGATGCGGTG
>JBKJWG010000174.1:0-4582 GCA_046716985.1 Anaerolineales bacterium
GTGCGGCTGAGCGCTGTGCGGAGCGATCTCGGCCGCCTGCTGGAACGCCGCCATGGCTTCTTTGTATTGGCGGCGGGCAAGGAACACGCGGCCGCGCTCGACATAGCTGTCGATCAGATGGGGCGCCAGCTTGGCAGCCTCATCCAGATGATGCAAGGATTGATCCAACTGGCCGCCGTGCTTGAGCAACTGTCCGAGGTGGAGGTGCAGGCGGGCTTGCTCGTGGCGGGGCAATGTGTCCGCGGCTTTCTTGGCGGCGCGCTGGGCGGCTTGGATCGCATCGTGGAAATCGCCGCGCACGGCGAGCATTTCGGAGAGGGCGAAATAAACATCGGGGCGATCGGTGTGTTGCTGGCTGAGCTTAACCAACTCGTCCAAGCCTTTGTCGCCCAGCAATTGTGCCTGGCGGATCTGATAAGGGACTGCGTCCTCGGCTTGCTCTTCGGCGCGGGCGAGCACGGCGATGGCGTCTTCGGTTTGCCCGAGAGCGTGCAGGCTTTCAGCATACAAGCGCAACGCGTTAGCATCCTTGGGCGCCAGGCGAACAGCCTGCTCGGCTAAAGTCTTGGCGTTAGCAGTGTCTTTATCTTCGAGCGCAATTTCCACTTGTAGCAACACGGCCGCGTTGGCGTTGGGAGCGAGTTTGTGTGCCTGCATTGCCTTTTCTTTAGCTTGTTTCAGGTCACCGTTTTCCTTGTGAGCCTGAGCCAATGCCAACGTGAATTCGGCGGACTTGGGCTGCAGCTTGGCAGCCTTGTCAAAGGATTGCACTGCGTCGCTAAAAGAGCGAGCAGCCAGTTGAGCAGAGCCGAGATCATAATAGTGATCGCCATTGTCTGGCTGAAGGGCGACGGCATGATTCAAATAATGGATAGCTTCGCTTAGCTGACCTGCTTGCTGATGCAAGATGCCCGCAGTGGCTTGCCAGGTGGCCTGCTCAGGTGAGAAGCCAACGGCCTGCTTGATTTGCGCCAAGGCAACTTCTGCCTGACCAGCTTCTTTGGCGAAGCGAGCGGCCAAAGCATGATAGGCGGGAATGTGGGGCTTTTGTTCAATAGCGCCCAGCATCCATTTCAGCGCGTTGGGCGCGTCGACGTCCTCGGAGGCGAGGGCGCGTTCGGCGAGAACTTGCGGAGATTTGGAAAAGGCTTTGGCGCGTTCTTCGCTGGCTTTCAATTCGCCGCGACGGCGCCCGGCGTAGATCAGGGCAGCGGCCTCGCCGGCGTTGCTGGGATAAGCTTTGGGCAAGTCGGCCAGCTCGGGCTTTTCGGCAAAACGCAATTCGGCACGCGCTTGCCAATTTTCAATTTGAGCACGCGCGGGTGCAGACCCAGCAGCTGATTGCGCGGCGGCGAGAGCAGACTTAGCAGCTGCGTGTGCTTCTTTCGAAACGACAGCGGCACCGGGCGCGCCATGAGTGGCGGCACTGTCTTCGCACAGTTGCTGCCATTCGGCGCGCTGCACGAGCGCTTTGCCCAGGTTGAATTGAGCCAGGGCCTGGCCGGGATTAAATTTGACGATCGTTTGCAGCAGGTTGATGGCTTGTTCCCATTTGTTCAACATTTGGGCGGCGCGAGCCACGTTGAGCATGTTGAACAGATCTTTATGTTGGTCGATGCCGGAGCCGATCACGTCGAGCGCGCTATTCAAATATTGCTCAGCCTGTGAGATGTCGTCGCGGCGGGCGGCCAACAACGATTGCAGCGCCAGCACGCGGGCGTGCGGCTCGCTGGCTTCGAGGGCAGGGGCCAGAGACTTGGCGGCCTCCAGTTCTTCGTTGGAGTCTAGGGCAAGCTCGGCCTGCAAGCAAGCTAGCTCGCTAGTGGTTTCGCCGGTCAGTTTAGCTTCGCCGAACAAAGCGCGGGCGCGTTCCGGCTGCAAGTTAGCGAGAGCTAACTCGGCGGCGAGTTGCAGTGTGTCGGCGCTGGCGACATTGGTGCGGAAAGCTTTCTCGGCCGCGGCCAACGCGCCTGCCCAATCCTGGCTGCTGCGCAGCAAGCGGGCTTTGTTGGCTAGCAAGTTGACGTCATCAGGCAGCAATTCCAGCGCCTGCTCCAGGACCTCGAGCGCAGCTTGCGGGCGACCAGCTTTTTGCAGCAAATTAGCTTTCTTGGTCAAAAGAGCGGGCTGCTTGGGTTCGGCGGCGATGCTCTTCTCCATGATGTTTAAGGCCTCGGCCCATTGCTGGCTGTGCTCGTAAGCCTTTGTCAGCGCGTCCAGCAGGCTGGGCGAAGCCGCTTCGCCGGTTTCGGCGGCGCGCTTGAAGTACGAAACACTGGTGGCGGCTGCGCCGCGTTCCAGTAGAAAATGTCCGGCCTTCTCGAGCGCCGCGTTGTCGCCGCTGTTCAATAATTGAGAAAGCACATCCACGGCTTTCTCGTGTGCGCCTTCTTGCCAGTGCAATTCGGCCAGGCGCTGAACCAACTTGGGTGAACCGGCACTTTCTTTGATGCCTTTGTTCAGAGCTTTGAGGGCATCTTCGCCTTTGCCGAGGGCTTCGGCTTGATCGGCAAACCACAAGATGGTCTCTTCGTTCTT
The DNA here is from genome assembly GCA_046716985.1 of Anaerolineales bacterium. Classification (GTDB taxonomy): domain Bacteria; phylum Chloroflexota; class Anaerolineae; order Anaerolineales; family UBA11579; genus JAMCZK01. Next base: position 2,539 of record JBKJWG010000174.1, read on the forward strand.
GGGAGCATTCAGATACATCTTGCTGGCGATCTGCAAGGCTTCTCCTTTGCGTCCGGCTTCGCCATACGCGCTGCATAATGCGCGCAAAACATCCAGGTCGCCGGGGTTACTTTTGTCCATGTCCTCCAATGTGGCGATGGCTGCTTCGGCTTTGCCGTTGCTTGCCAGCGCTAAGGCTTTGCCGAGCGTCAAGCGCTTGTGCCAGCTGGGGTCGTGCGCCAAATCGGATTTCAGTGTCGTTTCAAATTGCCTGCCCGCTTCGACGTGCTTGCCTTGCGCGGCAAGAGCTTCAGCTAATAGGGCGTGTGCTTCTGTGGGCGCGCTTTTGCTAGCGAGCACAGCATGCAAATATTCTTCGGCCTTGCTCGCTTCGCCGCCCGGCGCCAGATGGGCGCGGGCTGCGTCGAGCAAGGCGTCGCTATTCTTTGGATCACCTTGCAGCGCAATGTTGAGCGCAACCAAAGCATGCTTGGGTTCGCCGGCGGCCAAAAGCACTTTGGCAAATTGGTGAGCGATGTGCGCATCGGCGGGGAAGACCTGGTGGGCGCGCTCTAAGGTGTGGCGAGCCTGGTTCAGATAGCCGAGTTCGCGTTGCAGCTGGCCCAATTGCAGGGCCACGCTTTGGGCAACGGAACTGTCGCCTTGATCGGCGGCGAGTTCGGCGGCGCGGCTGAATGCGGCCAGGGCTGCATTCTTTTCATCTAGCGCCAAATATATTTCCGCAAGCAAAGCCTGCAACTTGGCTGAGGGCTTTGCAAACTGCTGCGCGTTTAATAGGGTATCGCGCGCTTCTTGAATTTTTCCTTGGGCGCGCTGTTGCTCGGCCAATGCCAGCCAGGCTTCGCTTTGGGCAGGCGCCAGTTCGGTGGCGCGCTGCAAATGTTCCATGGCGCTACTATCGTCGCCCTGGGCGAGCAAGGCTTTGCCGAGCAAAGCGTGTGCGGCGCCGTGGGTGGCTTGTGCAGCCAGCACACGCTGGCATGCCGCGATGCAGGCTTGAATGTCTTCGCTTGCCAAGGCGGATTCCGCCAGCGCAATCAGATCTTCGATGGCCGGATTTTCCTCTTGCGCAAGCACCGCTTGCCATTCGGTAAATGCATCCGCGCCTAAATTATTAACTTGCAGCGATTTGGCTAACTGGCGGCGAAGATCGACACGCTGCGGCGCGAGGGCGGCGGCCAAATGGGCAGCTTGCAGCGCTTCACCGTTGTCGCCGTTGGCAGAAAGAACTTTGCTTAAGAAGGCGGCATTCTCCGCGTCGTTTGGCGCGTTTTCCGCAGCTAGGGTCGCAGCTTGTTTTGCCTCAGCAGGCTGATGCAAATCCAAGAATAATTCACCCAATTGACGCATGAGTGCCGCATTTTCTTGCGCGCCTGAGATCTGCGCGGCTTTGAGCGCGGCGGCAGCCATCTGTTCGGCTTCTTCGGCGTCGCCGGATTTCAAAGCAACGCGAGCAGCCGAGATCAGCGCGGCGGGATGATTGCGCTGGCCGCCGCCGATCGATTTAGTCAGTTCGCCAGCCGCGTGCAAGTTAGCCAAGCTGGAGGCTGCATTGCCGTTTTCGACGGCTGACTCAGCCAGCTTTCCAGCCAGCTCATGCTGGAAGCGCTGCGAGGCATCCCAGGCGGCATTTAGCAGCGGCATGGCTTCGCCGGGCTGGCCGCTGATCTGACGGATCTCGGCTTGCAGCAGCAGACGATCGATGTGGCTTAGATCATGTCGGGAGCCAATTCCGCCGCCAATGGGGTGCTTGGCATTTTCTTCATCGCCGTCAATATTTTCCAAGGCATGTAAGGCAGCCTCTTGCGCCAGCGGCTGATGCAAACGCGCCAGGCTGCGCAGGATGATCAAGAATTGTGCGAGCTCGTATGTTGAAATGATTTCGAGTAGATGAGCGGACTGCTCGTCTAGTGGAAGCGGATTGCTGACCAGCGCGTGCAATCCAAGATGATGTAGATCATCGGGCTGCGCGCTTGCGAGCAATTCGACTAGCAGTTCCTGTGGATTGGGCAAGAGGCCAAACAGAATGGCGATCGGCAATTTC
>JBKJWG010000175.1:0-13084 GCA_046716985.1 Anaerolineales bacterium
TGCGCGAAAGCAGCTGCACCTGGGCGCCCTTGCGAAAAATAATGCAGCGCACGCCGTCGAATTTGGGCTCAAAGATCCAATTGGGGCGCGAGAAAGGTTTGTCTTCCGGCGTCGCCAGCATCGGGTCTAGCCAGCCTGGGAAGTTGGTTTCTTTCAGCTTCTTTATCGATTCAGGCAGCAGCACGCGCAAACCAAAAGGCAGGTCGCTGCGGTTGGCCTCTTCTTCTAACTGTTGCACAGTCTTGCCGCTCTTGACAGACCACGGCGCGCCCTCAACGATATCCAGTTCTGTGTTGGCGTAGCCATCCTTCATCTTCACCATGAGCCAACTATTTTTCGCATCCTTGAATTTTGTACGCACAAAGGCAAACTCGCCTTTAAGCTTTTCCCCGTCAAAGCGCACCTCGATAAGGCCTTGCTCATAAGCCTCTTGCATGGTGAATGGTTTGCGTTTCTCGCCGCGGATATTCGTGTACGTGCCCTTATCCCACATGATGATCGGGCCAGCGCCATATTGACCTTTGGGAATGACGCCTTCGAAATCCAAGTACTCGAGCGGATGGTCTTCCGTTTCAACTGCCAATCGCTTTACCTGCGGATCGTAGCTGGGACCCTGTGGCACCGCCCACGATTTAAGCACGCCATCCACTTCGAGGCGCACGTCGTAGTGCATGCGCGTGGCGTCGTGCTGATGAACCACAAAGCGCGCCACAATGGCGCGCTCAGGCGGGCGCAGACCCTCGCCTTGCGGCTCGTTGGTCTGCCCGAAATCGCGTTTCTCGCGATATTCCTTTAAATTATCGGACTTGTCGGCCACAAGCGTTCAGCACTTAAGATAACCGCGGCCTAGGCGTCGACCTTTGCTTTGCTTTTTTCGATGCTTGCTTTCAGTGAAGCCAGGAGGTCAGAGTCGTTTGTGTTCTCAGGCGCTTGCTGCGAAGCCATAGCGCTGAAGTCGATGCCCTTGGCCTTCTGCTCGATGATGTTTTGCAACTCGGCCGTAAAAGTGTCCTTGAACTCTTGGGGCTTGAAAGGTTCGGTAAGCTGATCGACCAGGCTGAGCGCCAAATCAAGTTCTTTCTCGTTCATGCTATCGGCCTTGGGCAGATCCAGGTTATCGGGTTCGCGCAGCTCCGACTGGAAGCGCAATTGATTTAAGACCAGTGCATCGCCCTGCGGTTTTAGAATGGCTAGGTTTTCTTTTGTACGCAAAATGAACTTACACACTGCCACTTTTTTGGATTTCTTCAAAGCCTCGCGCAGTAGAGTAAAAGCGCGCGCCGCGTTCTTGTCCGGGGCAAGGAAATACGGCTTATCAAAATAGGTACTGTCGATCTCATCTTCATTAGCAAAAGACACGATCTCGATGGTTTGAGTTTTCTTGGGGCTGGCTTTCTTGATATCTTCTTCGTCCACTACCACGTAGACCCCATCTTCGACTTCGTAGCCTTTGACGATCTCATCGTAGGGCACTTCCTGCCCATCCGCGGCGCTCACGCGCATATTCTTGATGCGCGAGAGATCACTCTTGCGCAGCATATTGAGCGCAAATTCATGCTCCTTGGTAGCCGAAAATAACTTGACTGGGATATTGATCAGGCCAAAGGCGATCGCCCCGGACCAAATGGCCCGCGCGCTGGCGGCGCGCTTTTGTCCCTTTTCGGATTTTTCTTCGTCTTTAGATTTCTCTTCTTTTGCCATAGTGAACCTCTTTCTAAAGTTTAACGCATTTCATTGCATCTTCTGTTGCCATTTTCACGAATGACATCGGTCTCTTATAATTAACGAAATGTACCCCATTGCGTTCTTCTACCCAACCGGCCACGAAGCCCATTCCCGCCCCGGCCATCCCGAGCGGTCGGAGCGCGTTGAGGCCGTGCGCCACGCCCTGGAGGCCACAGGCCTCTGGCAAAAGGGTTTGCAGATCGACCCGCAACCGATTGACGAAGCTGTCCTGCGTTCCATCCATAGCGCTGAGATGCTGGAGGCGGTGAAGGAATACAGCCTCCTTGAGCGCGACTACGACGCGGATACCTATCTGACCCACCAATCCTGGCCGTTGGCGCTTTCCGCGGCCGGCGGCGCGGCGGCGCTGGCCAAGGTAGTCTGGCGCGGCGAAGCCCAATGCGGCTTCGCCCTCACCCGCCCACCCGGCCACCATGCCACTCGCAGCCAACCGATGGGTTTCTGCCTGCTCAACAACGTTTCCCTGGCCGCCCAAAGCCTGCTGCAAAATGAAGGCGCAAAGCGCTTAGCAATTTTGGATATGGACGTGCATCACGGCAATGGCACGCAGGATATTTTCTACGAACGCAACGATGTCTTTTTTCTCTCCACGCACCAATTGCCTTTATGGCCAGGGACCGGCATGCTAAGCGAACGCGGCGCAGGCCCGGGCGAGGGCTTTACCTGCAACCTGCCGCTGCCACCGCTCTCCGGCGACGCGGCCTTCAACGTGGCTTATGGCGAAATTGCCACCGCGTTGCTAGATCGCTTCCAGCCCGAAATGCTGTTGGTCAGCGTCGGCTTCGACGCCCACTGGAAAGACCCGCTGGCGAACCTGCAGGTCAGCGCTCATGGCTATGCGCAGGCGGTCACTGCCTTGCGGGATTGGGCGCAGAAGAATTGCAGCGGACGCATCGCCCTTTTCCTAGAAGGCGGCTATGATTTGGATGCCGCTGCGGCCTGCGGTCTAGCGGTTACGCAGGCTCTATTGGAATTGAACATTAGCGACGCGATCGGCCCCGCCCCACAGCCTGAAGGCCAAGATTGGGTGCCGGTGCTGGATAAAGCCAAAGAGATTTGGGAACTTAGGAAGGACTAACATGGATCTCGCAATCATGATCGAAGGCCAGGACGGCCTCACCTGGCCGCGCTGGAAGCGGCTAGCGGCCGCCGCCGAAGACCTCGGCTTCGCCGGACTCTATCGCTCGGATCACATCACCAATCCGTTTCCGCCGGAAAAAGATTCTCTCGAGCTATGGATCTCGCTCGCCTGGCTGGCGACGAATACTAAACAAGTTAAGTTCGGCCCCCTGGTGACACCGTTTTCATTTCGCCATCCTCTTAACACGGCGCGCATGGCCGCGGCTGTCGACGACCTCAGCAGCGGCAGGCTGGTGCTGGGTCTCGGTGCTGGATGGAACGAGCGCGAACATGAGATGTTCGGCTTGCCATTATTGGATTTGCGACCCCGCTTGCAACGATTTGAAGAAGGCCTGCAGGTTGTGACGCAGTTATTGAAGAGTGATAAGCCTGTCGATTTTTCCGGGGAATACTATCAACTCAAAGAAGCTATTTTGCTGCCTCGCCCCCAGCGGCCCGGAGGGCCAGAGATTCTCGTGGGTGGAAGAAGCAAGCGCGCCATGAAAGTGGCGGCAAAATACGCGGCCGAATGGAACGGTACCAGCCAGACGCCAGACAGTTTTCGTGAACGTTGCGCACAGCTCGATGAGTATTTGAAAGCCAATGGCCGCCAACCAAGCGAATTGCGCCGCAGCGCAATGAATGGCATCGCCTTCGGCCGCAACAGGACACAAGTGGAGCAAGCCATCCACTTCCTCGGATCCACAGAAGAAGAATTGCGTGCCCATCATCGCCTGGTCGGCCAACCCAGCGAGATCGTCGAGCAACTCTCCGGGCTGGCCGCGGCCGGCTGCCAGCAGGTTATGCTGCAATGGTTGAATCAGGATGATATCGATGGGCTGGAAGCGATCGCGAAATTGGTGATGCCGCAAGTGAAGAACTTGTAATCAGGAGTGTCTATGACTGTATCCGAAGCTATTCGACAAAAACGCGCCATCCGCGACTTCAGCTCGGAGCCATTGCCCGAGGAATCGGTGCGCGCCATCCTGAACGCCGGGCGGCGCGCTCAATCCTCTAAGAACCGCCAGGCTTGGCGGTTCTTAGCACTCCGCGATCGCGAGACATTGAAAAAACTTTCAAAGCTGGGCCAATTCGCCGGGCACATGGCCGGGGCGGCGCTGGGCGTACTCATCCTCACCCCGCCGCCCGAAAAGTTCTACGGCGCGCTGTTTGATGCCGGGCAGGCCGCAGCCTACATGCAGCTCGCGGCCTGGGAGCTGGGCATCGGCTCCTGTCTGGCTACGATATATGAAGCTGACAAAGCGCGTGAGCTATTGGGAATTCCGGATGAATGGCAAGTGCTAATGGCCATCTCGTTCGGCTATCCCGCAGACAAAGAAAAACTTCGTCTGGCAAAATTGCTGAGGGGCCGCAAAGATTTCGACGAGATCGTGCATTGGGAACGTTGGTAAGCCGCTTCGCGGCTTACCTTGGCGGCGTATTGGTTGAATCTAAATGGTAACGATTTACGCCGTCATTTCTTTTTGGGTTGCATCTCGCCCGCGCAAAGCGAAGTAGGCAGTGCCCAGGCAGCCGAAGGCAAAGGCGGTCAGGAAATTAATCGAGGGGGAGGCTTGCCATAAGAAAGCTCCCCCGAATGCAGCGATCGAAACGATCACGTCGCGGATCAAATAATACGTGCCAAAGGCGCTGGCCTTCATAGTCAGCGGCGCCAAGTCCATGATCAACGCTTTGCGTGTCGGCTCACCAAATTCCTTGAGGCCGCGCACGATAAATGCAATGATCAGGAAGCCGAATGAATAAGAAAAGAGCAACATTAACGGGAACAGGGTAAAGAAGATAAAGGTCATCACTACAAAGGGTTTTTTGGTGGAACGATCCGCCAGATAAGCCACGGGGATATAAACCAACATGGCCACCAGCATTTCAATGCCGGTCAGGATACCGAATTGAAATGCGCTGATGCCGATCACATTCACCGCCCAAATAACCACGAACGCATAGGGGATCTGCTCGCAGAAACGCACGAGGATATCGGCCACCAAGAGCTGCTTAAGGTTGCTCGACATGCCCGCATAGACGTGCAGCGGATTGCTGGCCAGAGTTGTGGCTGGGCCTTGCCGCTTGTCTTCGATCATCAATTGCTGAAACAACATGGCGACCGCGCCTAACACAATAGCGACAATGAAAGCCGTGCGCACACCGACCACCTCGCCGTAGCGCGTGATCAGCAGGCCGCCCAACAGCGGCCCGAGCGCCATCGGCACCCGCCGCACCAGCGACAGCATCGAGATACCCATGGTGTGCTTATTTTGCGGGAGCGCGTTAGCAACCAGGCTAACCGTGGCCGGCAACGAAATAGCCGACCACGACAAAAAGAAAAGCGCTCCCACCAGCACAGCTTGCCAAACCGGAAACAAGATCACAATGGCATAGCCGCCGATAGCCAGCAAATTGAAGATCAACAAAGCGCGCTTGTAGCCCAGGCGGTCGCTCAGGTAGCCACCTGGAAAGGAGTAAAGCGCGCTGAGCAAGTTGTCCATGCCATTGAGCAGCCCGATGGAAAGCACGCTGCCACCCAGCGCGAGGATATAGATCGGCAGGAAACGCTCGGCCATGTGCTCGCCCATGCCGACCAAGATGACCATGGCCAGCAGCGCCAGCATGCTGGGGCGCAATGCCAGAAAATCGGTGAAGCGTTTTCTTTTTGCGATGGTTTTAGGCATTTCGCTAAGAAAAAGCGCAAGCCTACGCTTGCGCTTTTTTCTGCAATCTGTGAATTTTACGCGGGGTTGGCGGAAGTATAGAGAGCGAGGGTATTGCCTTCGGGATCGGTGAAAAGGGCAAACCAGCCTTGGCCGGGGATCTCGGTCTTAGGCAGGACTGTTTTGCCGCCAAGCGAGGTGGCTTTCTTCAGATCAGCATCGATATCCTCGCTTTGCACATACACCAATGTGCGATCGATCTTGTTGAAATCCACCGCCGGCGGAAAACCACCACCGGGGCTGCCTTCGCCGGAATCGAATATGACGTAATTGAGTTCTTCAAAAACAGTCATCTTCCAACCGAACAGGTCGGCGTAAAACTGGCTGTTTTTCTTTGCGTCTTTGCTGGGAATTTCTACGTGGACGATAGGATGTTTGCTCATCTTTCTCCTGAATAGTTAATTGAACTCGATTCTACCGCGCATCGGTCTTTGCCAACTATAAAGCCCAAACAAAAAGGATGGGCTCTCGCCCATCCTTGCGTACTTGTTTACTTTTTCTTGACCTACATCTTGCAATGCGTGTCGTAAATATCGGTCAGCGCGTCCCACAAAGCGGCGCTCATCTGCTCGCAAGCAGCCAGCGCTTCGGCCTGCTCCGCAGCCGAAAGGCTCGAGATCTGGTCCAGCAGCTTAGCGGCCTCGTATTCATTGGCCGAGTGAACTTCGAAGTAAGGCTCCGCGCTGACGGGCAAACTGTAGTGCTTGCGCAGGCCTTCCAGTTTGCTCTTGGCGGTGGCGGGCTGCTGAGCCTCGAAAGCATACAACGCGCCTAGCGCGGTGGTGCGCTTGGCGAATAGCTTACCAGATGCAGCCACTAATGCAGCTGTGCCGGGCAGCTCGGCAGTGCCGATCTGCGTGTCCAGGCCCTCGGCAAAGTCCTGCCAAAGGGCGATGTGCTCGCGTTCTTCGTTGGCCGTTTCACTGTTATTCAACGTTTCCCAGCCAACGGGCATGCTGCGGATGAAGGCGCCGTATTCGCGCGCGTAGGTGCGCAGGGCGTCGACGGGCAATTCGCCCGCTTCCCAAGCCTTATAGAAAGGATGCTGCAACAATGCCTTGCCGGCAATGCGCCCATCTAATTTATTTTTCAAATCCATGATCGCTCCTTATGCAACGGTGATGAAATCTTAGAACGAGTTTACCCGAAACCGGCCTCAGTGCAAGCGTTCTACCACATATTCTGCCAGGTCTGCCAGGGCATAACGTTCGGGGCCAGCCGGCAATTCATCCAAGGCAGCCAACGCATTCTGAACGTAGCCCTCGGCCTCTTGGTGCGCGCTCTGCACTGCCCCACTGCTGCGGATATCGGAGAGCAAAGATTCAATGCTCGCCTCGTCCAGATCCTCGCCCCGGTGCAGTTTGGTCAGGCGACCATCGTTCGGCTTGGTCTCCGCGTAGATCAAAGTGGGCAATGTGATCAAGCCAAGTCGCAAGTCGCTGGCGACCGGCTTGCCGAGGGTTTCAGTATTTGAGGAGAAATCCAAAATATCATCCACCATTTGGAAGGCCATGCCGATGCCATAGCCATAGCTGCGTAATGTTTCACCATATTGCTTTTCTTTGCCAACCAAGTAAGCCGGCGATTTGGCAGCCAGCTCGAACATGGAAGCTGTCTTGGAATAAATACGTTGGTTGTATTCAGCCCGCGTGGGGAATGTGTGGCGTGTGAAGATCTGCTTGATTTCACCGTCCACAATAATGGATAAACTCTTAGCAAACATCTGCATCACTTCGACGGATTCGACTTGGGCGCCCAGCCAGGCAGCTTGTGAGAAGAGGAAATCGCCGGCCAGGATAGTGGCAGACGAATTCCATTTGGCGTTGAGGGTCGGGCTGCCGCGGCGCAGGGTGGCGCCGTCAATCAGATCGTCGTGAACCAGGGTGGCAGTATGCAATACCTCGACGGCCGCGGCTAGGGTGATGCTGAGTCTATGTTCTACACCCAGCATGCCGCACACCAGCAAGGTCACCGTAGGTCGCACACGTTTGCCGCCTGAATTGAGCAATTGCTGCAAAGCATTGCCCAGTTCGGGCTGGTAGCCATCGGCCAGGCCGCGCATGCGTTCTTCGACTTCGGGCAGCAGCGCCTGCACCTGGGTGTGGAAATCGACGCTGATCATTGCCCTTCCCCAAAACGGAACAAGCGCTGCCCATTGGCGCTGGTAGCAGCGGCGACTTCGTCAAAGGTCAATCCTTTTAGCTCAGCCAACTTCTCCGCGACCAGCTTGACGCGGGCCGGCTCATTGCGCTGGCCGCGCAGCGGATGCGGCGACAGAAATGGACTATCCGTTTCTACTAGAATATTCTCCAGGGGCAGTCTAGCAGCTAGCGCCTGCAACTCAGGCGCGTTCTTGAATGTAAGCGGCCCGGTAAAACCAATCAAGAAATGGGCAGCGATAGCTTTCTCAGCCATGGCCGCGTCACCTGAGAACGAATGCAGCACTCCGGGCCGCTCGGCCAGTGGCGAAGTGGCGCGCGCCAAACCTGCCTGCCAATCCAGCAGCAAGCTCAACACATCCTCAGACGCTTCGCGATTATGCACGATCACAGGCAATTCAAGTTCTGCCGCTAATTCTAACTGACGACCGAAAGCCTGCTTTTGCAGGTCTTGCGGTGCGCTGTCGCGGTAATAGTCGAGGCCAATCTCCCCGATCGCAACCACTTTCTTTTTCCTAGCCAGTTTCTTCAATTCTGCTTCGCTTCCTACCGCCCAGCCCGTGCTGCTATTGGGGTGCACGCCGATGGCGGCGTAGAGCGTTTCATGTTGCTCAGCCAGTTCCACCACTTGGGCGGAGTTGGCTGCATCGATGCTTGGATTCAGAATAATGCCTACGCCCGCCTGCGCCGCTCGCTCCAGAACGTCGAGCCGGTCGCCGTTGAAGGCGGGAAAATCCAAATGGCAGTGCGAATCGATCAGCATCCATTTATTTTAGACCCGCAATGCGCAAACCATCTTGCAGGATGGCCTGCACTTTATCCTGGTGCGTCGTTTCGCAATACACGCGCATCTTGGGCTCGGTGCCCGAAAAACGGATCAGCAGCCAGCCGCCGTCCTCAAGATTGAACTTGAAGCCATCGGTCGTATCCAGGCCAGTCATTTTGAGACCGCCGATGGTCTGCGGCTTAGCATCCAGAATCATTTTTTCACGCGCCTTGCGGTCACCGCTGAACAAGCTGTCGATGCGGTCATAGTAATGCGGACCGACCTTGGCGAACAGCCATTCAATTAATTCAGTAGGCTTCTTTTTCAACTTAACCATCAGGTCGAGAATAAATACCCCGGCCAGAATGCCATCGCGCTCCGGCACATTGCCGCGGAAAGCGTATCCACCCGACTCTTCCCCGCCGATAATGGCGTCGGTCTCCAACATCTTGGGCGCCACATATTTGAAGCCAACGCCAGTTTCGTAAACCGGCACGTTATAGAGCTTGCCCAGTTTATTCAGCATGGTCGTAGTGGAGAGTGTCTTCACGATCGGGCCGCGCTGGCCGCGCACCTCAAGCAGGTAATAAGCCAGCAAGCCATAGACACGCAACTGGTCGATGAAGTGTCCATTCTCATCACCCAGGCCTAAGCGATCCGCGTCACCGTCAGTGATGAGCAGCACGTCCGCCTTGTTCTCGACCGTGGCGCGCAAGCCTGCGTCCACGTTCGGCTGGATCGGTTCGGGACGCAGCATTTCGGGGTAGATCGGGTTGCGCACATTGTGGATCTCGATGACGCGCGTTTTGCCGTCCGCCAGCAGCCGCGGGAACCAGCCCGCGCCGTTGCCCCACATGGCGTCCACCATGACGGTGAGGCCAGCATCTTTTATTGGCTGCAGGTCGATCAAGTCTTTCAAGTGCTCGATATATTTAGGCGCCGCATCGAAGATTTCGATCAACCCCTTTTGTTTCGCGTCGGCGAGCGGCATGCTCGTAACGCCCGCCATGCTATCGGGGATGGCGGCTTCGATCTCGACGAGGCCATCGGGGTCAATCGCGCCGCCATGCTCATCGCGCACCTTGAAGCCATTATCCGTGGGCGGATTATGCGAGGCGGTGATGTTGACCGCGCCAGCCGCCTTCTGGGTCAGCACGGCATAAGCGATAACTGGCGTCGGCGTGGCGTCCTGGGTCAGGTAGGCTTTGATGTCGTTGCCGGCCAGAACGCTGGCTGCGGCCGCAGCGAAGTTCTCAGAGTGGAAACGCTTGTCGTAGCCGACCACCACCCCCATCTTGGTTTTGTTCTGCTTCTTTATGTATGTGGCAAAACCCTGGGCTGCGCGCTGAACCGAATCAAAGGTGTAATCTCTGGCAATTTCCCCCCGCCAACCATCGGTTCCAAAGTGAATCTCGTTGGCCATACTGTCCTTTTGGCGCTCGGCCAGCCGAATGTGATATTTTGTACAAAGTGATTATAACAGAAATCCGCGACCAATCCAAGCTCCAGAGCGAGTGTCGTTTTAACTGAGCATCTGACTCGTTAGATGTAATGCCCGCCTTTGACCTTTATCGCTCTAAATGGTAAAAACGAACGCAATGAACTCAACTACAAGGACCCTTGATCTTGCAGACCTGCGAGCCACCTACCCCGGCCGGGTCATTTTGCCAGGCGACGCAGGTTACGACCAAGCCCGCGCTGCGTTTTATGGCTGGGTCGACAAGCGGCCCGCCGCCATCATCCGGGTAGCCAACAATAGCGAAGTTGCGCGTGTCATAAAGTTAGCTCGTGAAACCGGGCTTGAGCTAGCCATGTTCGTCAATTCGATTGACCGCACCGTGTCCGAGAAGATGCTTGAGCATCTCAACGCCTCGAACGCTTCGTTACGCGTAGCCCAATTGCGCATCCTCGGTGGAGCCATATCCCGCGTACCTGTGGACGCCACTGCTTATGCCCATCGCAAGAGCCGCATCATGATCAACGTGGCCTGCCTTTATAAAAATCTGGGCGAGGCTGCGCAACATGAAGCCTGGGTTACACGCTTTGCCGCCGCGTTGGATCAGGGCGACCCTGCTGCTTACGTAAACTTTCTAGTGGACGAGGGCCCGGAGCGAGTGCGCGCGGCCTACCCGCAACCCACTTGGGATAGATTGGAAAGGATAAAACAGCGCTACGACCCGGACAATTTATTTCACGTCAATCAAAACATCCCGCCCGCTACGTGAGGAACAAATGACATCGAAAGAAGTGAATGCCTATCTCGCCACGCTCCCAAAAGATAAAAGCGACACGCTGCAAAAATTACGCAAATCGATCGCGGCCGCCGCGCCCAAAGCAGAAGAGGCAATTAGCTATGGCATTCCTGCCTATAAATACTTGGGCCGCCCACTGGTGAGCTACAACGTAGCCAAAAACCATTGCTCTTTTTACGTAATGAGCAACACGGCTTTGAAAGTCTTTAAGGCGGATCTGAAGGGTTACGATACAGATACAGGCACAATTCGCTTTCCAATTGGCGGCTCGCTGCCTGCTGCCCTGGTCAAGAAACTAGTCAAAGCGCGCATGAAAGAAACTGAAGCGAGTTCAAAGCGCAAGTAAAGGAGAACTATGTGCAGAAATATCAAGACACTCTATAACTTCGACCCTCCGGCAACGGAGGACGAGATACGCGCAGCTTCCCTGCAATTTGTGCGCAAGCTCTCGGGTTTCGCCAAGCCCTCTAAGGTCAATGAAGACGCATTCAACCGCGCCATCGACGAGGTGGCTGTGGTTGCCCAGCGGCTTCTGAGCTCGCTGGTCACCACCGCCCCACCCCGCGACCGCGACGTTATCGCCGCTCGAGCCCGCGAGCGCGCCGCGCTTAGGTTCGGCGCTGCCGCGAGCAAGCCATGAACGCGTCCGCGCAGATCACCAAATATATTGCGAGCATGAAAGATTGGCGCGGCAAAGAGATGGCTAAGCTGCGCAAGCTGATCCTAAAAGCCGCGCCCGAACTCACCGAAGAAATGGAAATGGGGCACGCCTGTTTTTTCGCACAACGGCTTGGTGTGCGCTATTGGCGCCTTCAAGGATCACGTCGGAGTTAACTTTTTCAAAGGAGCTTCGCTCAAAGATTCCAAACACCTCTTCAACAGTGGCTTGGACGCCAAGGCGATGCGCACCATCAAATTCTTCGAAGGCGAAAAATTGGATGAGGCTGCTTTTCAGAAACTTGTCAAAGCCGCTGTAGCTTACAACGTAAGCAAATAATCGAATCCTCCGTTCACAAGCAGGGATGGTTGAGGCTAAAGCATTAAAGTTCATCGCCACGGCGGAGCAAGGCCAAGTTTCTGCCCTTCTCTTGCGCCCCGAAAAAGCTAGCGCCCTGCTTCTGTTCGCTCACGGCGCTGGCACCGATATGCGCCATAAGTCTATGGAGGATCTAAGCCAAGCATTGGCGCATGTGGGCATCGCCACCTTCCGCTACAACTTTCCATATAAAGAACGACCAGGAGGTGCCGGTCCGAATAACAAGCCGGCGCTCTTCGCCACCGTACGCGCCGCTGCCGAGGCGGCCGCTAAAGCCGCGCCTGACTTGCCGCTCTTTGCAGGAGGCAGATCCATGGGTGGCCGCATAACTTCGCTGACGGCCAGCGAAGCGCCGTTGTCAAACGTCAAAGGCTTGATCTTCTTCGGCTTCCCACTGCACCCCGACGGCAGACCCAGTACTGAGCGCGCCGAGCATTTATTCAAGGTAAGCGTACCCATGCTTTTCCTGCAGGGCCCGCGCGACACCTTGGCCACACCCGAATTGCTAAGCCCCATAATCGAGCGCTTAGGTGAACGCGCCACTCTGCATTCCGTTACCGGCGCAGATCACAGCTTCAAAGTATTAAAGAGTTCGGGCCGCACGGACCAATCGGTGATAACCGAGCTAGCCGAGACTGCCGCTAAGTGGATAGAGCGATTAATTTAGCTATTAGATTTATAATTATTTGCAAGACCGTTCGGGGTCAGGAAGGAATAAACCTAAATCTACATGGACGCTAAATTAGTTCTTGCTTTGTTCGCTAGCTACTTACTGGGTTCCACACCGTTCTCGCTGATCGTCGGCAAACTAGCCAAAGGCATCGATCTGCGCAAAGCTGGCACGCGCAATATAGGCGGAACTAATCTCATCATGAACGCAGGTATCGGTTGGGGACTATTGGGCGGCGCGCTCGATGTGCTTAAAGGCACTGCAGCCATGTGGATGACCCAGGAATTGTTCAAGGTGCCGTTTCCACAATCGCTTTTAGCTGGCTTGGCTGTCGTTGCCGGCCACGACTGGTCGATTTGGCTCGGCTTCAAAGGCGGCAAGGGTCTCGCCACTATGTGCGGCGTACTAGCCTGGGTGGTGTGGCCGTGGGCGCTGGCGGCCGCCGCTATCTACGGGTTGGTGCATTGGCCCACTCGCAACGGCACCACCGCGTGTTTAGCCGCCTTCGGGGCCACCTTCATTTATTTCTATATTGCCAAAGTTCCATTTCCGATCACGTTGCTGGTCATCGGCATTATCGCCCTGGTCTTTTTGGCTTCAGCCCACGACA
>JBKJWG010000176.1:0-3160 GCA_046716985.1 Anaerolineales bacterium
TGCCCAGGTTGTGCGCAAAATCGTTCCCAGAGCCCATCGGCACAATCCCCAACTTCGGGCGCTGCTTTTCCGGCACAGCCATAAGTCCATTGATTATTTCGTGGAGGGTGCCATCGCCGCCCACAGCCACAACCACCTCATAGCCGTCTTGCGCCGCTTGCTGCGCCAGCTCAGTGGCGTGTGTGGGATATACCGTGCCCGCCCAATCCACGCCGCCGTATTCCGCCGCGATGGCGCGCAGGTCGCTCGATTGCCGCCAGGCGTTGCCCATGTCTGCATTGGGGTTCATGATCAATTTGACGCGTTTGCTAGCCATAATAAGCCCTCCGTGGGCATTCTGGCGGAATTATAGTCGTAAACAAAAAGCCGCTACAGAGCAGCGGCTTTTTGTTGGGTGATTGGTTTTACGAAACCCAGTCGCGCAGAATGCGCTCTGTTTCTTCAGAGTGCTTGGTTTCGTCCGTGAGGATGTTTTCTAATTCGACCGCCAGACCCTTGTCGCCGTAATCTTCGGCTTCCTCAGCGCGCATGGTGTAATCGCGCACCGCGCGTTGCTCAGCAGCCAGCACAGCTTCCACCATTTCCTGGTTGGTGATCGCCTCAGTCACTGGGCGCGCTTCCGTGGTCGGTTCGCCGCCCAGGGCTACGACCTTGTTGGATAGGAACTCAGCGTGGCGTTGCTCATCCGGCACCTCGGTCAAAAAGAACTCCGCCAGTTCACGGCGATTAGGCCCCGTCACCTTGGCGGCGTAGGTGATATATTGAATAATTGCGCTCAACTCACCGGCCAAGTCCTGGTTGAGATGGTTGATGAGTTCGATCTTCGCTTTTTGTTCCTGGCTGGCGCGCTTGGATGTAGTTTTCGGGCTCATGGTGTATTCCTTTCAAGTAAAGTTTATTTGTGCCTGTTGCTAGTCTCGATAACGAATATCTCGGCCAAATATAACAGCTTTGTCACTCCATTTTAACTTCCGCAATTGCTTATTGTGCTTGCTGCTTTTTAGTCTATTACCGGCCGCCTGCAGCGCACCTTTACCCCCGCCTGAACAGGTGCATGCCTCGCCCACGGCGACCGCTTTTCCGGCTGCAATCTCGCCAACCGTTACTCCAACTTCCGACCCTTACGCCGGTCTGACCATCGCCGGTTTGGCCAGCCGCAATTACGGCGGCGGGCAAATCACAGATCTTGCAATTTTAGGTACCAATTCTTTCTTCACCCGCCACCTTATTAGCTACCCCAGCGATGGCCTCACCATCAACGGCTTCGCCGATATTCCTAACGGTCCCGGTCCATTCCCCGTTGTTCTCGTCTTGCATGGTTATGTGAATACAGTCGGCTATCAGGTCGAGACGTACACGGCCGGCTATGCCGCCGCCTTCGCCGGTGCCGGCTACATCGCCATCCATCCTAACTATCGTAATTACCCTCCTTCGGATTCCGGCCCCAACGAATTCCGCGTCGGCTACGCTGTCGACGTGCTCAATTTGATCGCCGAGGTCAACGCTCAGGCGACCCAACCGGGCTTGCTGCTGTCTGCTAACCCGGATGCCGTCTTCCTGTGGGGACATAGCATGGGCGGCGGCATTGCGCTGCGGGTCATCACCGTCGGCGCCGATGTGCAAGGCGCCGTGGTTTATGGATCGATGAGCGGCGACGAGCGCCGCAATTTCGAGCGCATCCGCGATGTGTTCTCGGATGGCGAGCGCGGCAACGAAGAATTGACCGTGCCAGATTCGATCTTGCAATTGATTTCCCCCATGAATTTTTACAGCAACATCCTGGTACCGGTCAGCATTCACCACGGCGATATCGACGATGTGGTGCCGATGGTCTGGTCGCAGGAACTATGCAGCCTGCTGCAATCGCTCGGCAAATCCGTCGAATGCTTCATCTATCACAACATGCCACACACTTTTTATGGGGATAACGACGAGTTATTGATCCGCCGTTCGATCGAATTCTTTCAGCGCTACACGCCCTGAAATCTGGCATTCTGAGCCGACGAAAAACCCACGTTTTGTGTGTGTCATGCTAAGCACTTCGCGGAGCTTGCCCTGAGTGAAACGAACGGGCTCAGTGTAAACTCCGCGAAGCATCCACCCATCACACTATATAGCCATTACCAAAATCTCGAATCTCCACTCTCCAGTCTCTATCTTAAATAAACAATCTCCGCCCTCATCTCGTCTCCCTCAATATGAAGCAGCGCCACAGAGGGAGCTTTATTTTCCAGCACCTGGCAGCAGGCTGAACCTGGGTTGATCACCAACTTGCCATCTATTTCTTTGATCATCGGCTCGTGGTTGTGGCCAAACACCAGCGCGTCCACGTTCTCGATCTCTTTCGCCGCCCGCTGCGCAAAGAACTCGAAAGTTTGTGGCCCGCGCAACAAAAAAGCCAACTTGTCGCGCGCATAGCCGCCCCAGCTCAAGTGCCCATGTGTCAGCCCTATGCGCTTGCCCCCGATCTCTACCACGCGCTTCAGCGGCAGATCCTTGAAGCGGAACCAATCCCTGTTGCCGCGCACTGCGGCCACCGGGGCCACCTGCTCCAGCTCTGCCAGTACACGCGGCACCGAGATGTCGCCGGCATGCAGGATCATGCTTACGCCAGCTTGCCTGAAGATCGGAATGACCTGCGGATCCAAGTCGCGTTTGCGGTCGGGCACGTGCGTATCCGCGATCAATCCGACGGTGATTTTTTCCAAGTTCTTTCCTTTTCACGCGGAATGAGATTGTAAAAGTTTACTCCCCTCTCCCACTTGTGGGAGAGGGGCCGGGGGTGAGGGTGGTGGGGCCGGGGTGAGGGTGGTAAGGGTAGGGCGGGGGTTAAACAAAAACACCGGCGTTCAGTGCCGGCGTTTTTGTGTCGGTTCTGGTCTTTCCATTATTCACTGAGTTCTGTGGTCATCAACTCCTTTCCGGGTCGCAATTCTTTTTCGTAACGGTCGTAGCGGCGAGCAACGGTCATGCCCGCCCGTTCATATATGTTGAGCGCACCTGTGAGGTTGCTGGCGTCCACGCCCAGACCCGCCTTGCGCAACCCGCGCCGGTAGAACTCGCCGAAGCTGTGCTGCAGCAGCGCCGTGCCAAGGCCGCGCTTGCGCCAGGGGCGGCGCACTCCCAGATCGTTGACCCAGCCGATGGGCGGCTCCTCTTG
>JBKJWG010000177.1:0-5281 GCA_046716985.1 Anaerolineales bacterium
GATCAGGGGTGGCGAGCCAATTGGTTGGCGAGGCGATGAAAAAACTTCGAGAGTTGGGCTTGCACTCAGTTGAAGTGCAGGTTCAAGCCGGTAATCAAGCTGGGCTCGATTTTTGGGTCAAGCAAGATTTCAAGACGGATCTTACGCTCGTACGCAAGGTGTTCTGACATGCCGTTGCCAAAGCTGACGCGCAAAGAATTGGACGAAGCACTGGCCGCGGTCGGCGTGGCTGCGGGCGACGGCTTGCTGGTGCATTCCGCACTGCAATTCTTAGGCAAGCCTGAAGGCAGATTGCAAATGTATTTGGATGCGCTGCTGGCTGCCATTGGCCCCAAAGGAACTCTGGCCGTGCCGACATTCCCATTTACCTTCAATCGCGGCTTGGATTACGACACGGCCAACACGCCCTCGAAAGATATGGGCGTCTTTTCAGAATTCGTGCGCACGCAGCCCAGCGCGCGCCGTACTACGCATCCGATGCAATCACTGGCTGTGATCGGCGCGGCTGCAGAAGATCTGGCCGTGCGCGACACGCTATCTGCTTTCGATGACGGTTCCGCTTTCGAGCGCATGCTCGAATTGAAATTCAAGTTATTGCTGCTGGGCGCGGATGTGCAAGCTGCCTCGATCGTCCATTACAGCGAGCAGCGCGCGGCTGTGCCGTATCGTTACTGGAAAAATTTCAGCGGGCGCATCAAAGAAAGCGGACAATGGCAGATGCGTACCTACCGGATGTTCGTGCGCGACCTGGACTTGGATCCGCAGTTGCGCCTGGCACCGATCCAGAAGGCGCTGGAAGCCAAAGGGCAATGGCATTCTGTTGAACTTCATTACGGCAAGATCGCGGCTTGCTCGTTGGCTGATTTCGTGGCTGCCACCGACGCGTTGTTGGTAGCCGACCCCTGGGCGCTGGTGGCCAATAGGCCAGAAAGCGTCAAGCATTAGCCGTGGCGAACATGATGCAATTGATCGAGGAGCTGTGGTTCCTCAAACGCGACATCATCTCGGATGATTACGACCGCGCCCTGGCCAGACTGGGGAAAGAAATTCCGCTAAAGATCCACGAAGTGCCCAGCGGCACCAAGGTCTGGACCTGGACGGTGCCTGAGAAATGGACTTGCAAAGAAGCCTATCTAGAAACGCTGGATGGCAAGAGGCTGCTGGATTACACCGACAATCCTCTGCACGTTGTTTCGTATTCGCTGCCATTCGAAGGCGAAGTAACGCGTGAAGAATTGCTGCAACACCTGCACGTGCTTGCGCACCTGCCGGATGCGATTCCCTTTGTATTCAAGTATTACCAGCGCGATTGGGGTTTATGCGCCACGCAAAAATTACGCGATTCGTTGAAAGATAAAAAATATCGAGTTGTGATCCGCACCGAATTTACACCCGGTGCGCTGAAGATCGGCGAGGTTTTGATCCCGGGCGAACGGCCGGAGTGCTTCGTGCTGGCCGCCCATCTAGACCATCCGGCCATGGTCAACGACGACCTGACCGGCGTCGTGGTCGGGCTGGAAGCTGCTCGGCGGCTGCTGGCTGGGCCCAAGCCTTATTACAGTATCCGCCTGCTGCTGTTTCCTGAGACTCTGGGCTCGATCGCATATCTGAGTCAGCACGAAGATTTGATTCCTGGCATGCTCGGCAGTCTCTTCCTTGAGATGCTGGGTAACACCGCTCCGCACGCGCTACAGCAATCCTTTCAGCCGCAGAGCGCGGCTGATCGCGCACTGGTGACCGCTTTACGCGGCCTCGAGCCGAACGCGTACATCGGCGGTTTCCGCACCGTGATCGACAACGACGAGCGCCAATTTAACGCGCCCGGCGTGCGCGTGCCCATGCTTTCATTGTCGCGGGTGGTCAACCCGCATTTGCCCGAATCGCGTTTTCAGCCCTATCCCGAATATCATTCCAGCCTCGATACGCCCGCCATCGTTTCCGAGACACGGCTTGAAGAGTCGGTAAAGTTGGTGATTGGCTTGCTGAATGCATTCCAAAACAATCGCTACGTGGTCAATCATTTCAAAGGGGAGGTTTTCGCGTCCGGCTATGGCTTGTGGGTAGACTATAAGACCGATGCGGCCGGCCACAAGCGCCGCTTCGAGGTCATGGATCGCTGCGACGGCACCCGCCGCGTAGCGGATATCGCCGAGGAGCTCAACCTCTCTTTTCAAGATGTGTGGGACGTGATCGAAAAACTGATCGAAATGAAATTGGTCTCGCTCAGCGACACGCCGCAAAACACGGATCCGCATCTGATCTAACGAATGTCCGTTTCAGCCCAAATCAAACAGTCCTTCAAAATGCTGCGCTGGCGCGCCCGCCGCGCTCTGGCGGCGCGCACCTGGGGCGCGGCGGAGCTGGTGCGCATGCCGATCGTGATCGGCAATGCCATGCCGAAATCCGGCTCGCATCTGCTCATCCAGGTGCTGCTGGGGCTGACTAAGATTGGCCCTTTCGTCGATCCGGGTCTGCCGCCGCTGACCCGTTCCGCGGGCAATCACAATTTGCCGGAACAAGCCGTGTTGGCGAACTTGCACAGGCTAGCCCCGGGCGATATCGCCTATGCATACTTGCATGCCCGCGAGCCGTATTTGAGCGAGCTGGGTCGGCCGAATGTGGCCGCCTTCTTCATTTACCGCGACCCACGAGATGTGATCGTGTCGCAGATCTTTTATGCGCTGGAGATGCATAAAGGCCATGGCATGCACCGCTACTACACGGAAGAATTGAAAACAATGGAAGAGCGTATCAATGCGGCCATCAACGGCGTGCAAACCGCGGCTGCGCAGCTTTCGCCCATCCGCGCGAAATACGAACACTATCTGGGCTGGCTAAAGCAGGACAGCGTGCTCTCGCTGCGTTTCGACGATCTAATCTTAGATCGGCAAGCCGCGCTGACGAGTATTCTCGATCACCTGGCCGCCCGCGGCTTTTCGTCGCAACCGCCGCGGGCGCTCGCCGCGCTCGAGGCGGCCATTGCGCCGCGAGCCTCGGGTACGTTTCGCAAAGGCCAGCCAGGCGAATGGAAGCAGCATTTCACTGATCAAAACAAGCAAGCTTTCAAAGCCGCCACCGGCGATTTGCTCCAGACTCTCGGCTACGAAAAGGATGCCAAATGGTAGGCATTCCTTTGTCCTTGCGCCTGGCGCGGCGTAGCCTGCGGCGCGCCGCGGCCCAGGATCGTTTTCCGCACGTGCCGATCGACAAGATGCCGCTGCTGTTCGGTAACTCGTTCCCGAAGAGCGGCACGCATTTGCTCACGCAGATATTGGCTGGCTTTAGCCAGCTGGGTCCTGTGGTCGAAAGCGGCCTGCCGCCCGTGCTGACCTTTGAGGGCGAGAGTGGCAAGCCACGGCCGCTAAGCCGCATCTTGGGCGAGCTTGAGCGTTTTTTTCCCGGTGACATCGGCTACGGCCACCTACATGCTTTTCCTGAGGTGGTCGAATTTCTCAGCGGCCAGGGCAAGGCGACTTATTTTATTTATCGCGATCCGCGCGACGTGGTCGTCTCTCACGTCTTCTATGTCACTGACATAAACAATCGTCACGTGCATCATGACTATTACACGAACCATCTCGAGAATTTTGACGAGCGCTTGAAGGTCAGTATTTTGGGTCGGCCGGAATTGGAGAATCCATTTCCGGATATCCGTGCCCGCTTTGAGCCTTATCTTCCCTGGCTAGCGCAGAGCGCGATTCTTTCCCTGCGGTATGAGGATTTGATCCAGGATGTTCAGGCAGGCTTGGCTGCCATCTTCGACCACGCGCTCAAGCGCGGCTTTATTTACTCCGGGGACAAGGCAGCCGCGCTCGCCAGCCTGGCGGCTGCCATCCAGCCCGAGCGCTCACCGACTTTCCGCAGCGGCAAAACGGGCGGCTGGCGCGAGCATTTCAGTGAGGAGCACAAGATCTTGTTCAAAGAGGTGAGCGGGGACTTGCTCGTGCGCCTCGGCTACGAGCAAAATCAGAACTGGTAAGATTCTTAAATGCCCACCCGAAAACAAAAATTACCGCGCGTTTCGATCGTTATCCGCGCTTTCAATGAGGAAAAACATATCGGCAGATTGCTGGCTGCGATCCGCAAACAGACTGTGCGCAACCCGGAGATCATTCTGGTGGATTCGGGTTCTATGGATAGAACACTCGCGATTGCCGGTCCCTACCGCGTGCGTGTAGTGCGTATCAAGCCCAAAGATTTCACCTTTGGGCGCTCGCTGAATGTGGGCATCGCGGCTGCCCGCGGCGAAGTAGTTGTGCTGGCTAGCGCCCACGTGCTGCCCATGCACACTGATTGGCTGGCCAATTTGGTTGCGCCGTTTCGCGATGCCAAAGTTGCCTTGGCATATGGCAAACAACGGGGCACGAAGGATAGCAACTTCTCCGAAGCGCAGCATTGGTTGCGTTGGTACCCCGAGCGATCCAATTTGGATCAAGCGCATGGATATTGCAACAATGCCAATGCGGCCGTTCGTCGCCGTATCTGGAAACAAAACTCGTTCGACGAAGAATTGACCGGGCTGGAGGATTTGGCGTGGGGCAGTTGGGCGCGCCACGCAGGCTACAAGATCGCTTACGTCGCCAATGCGGGCGTGCTGCATCTGCACGACGAGAGTGGCGCGCAGATTGTCAATCGCCACCGCCGCGAAGCCATTGCAATGAAACAGATCCTGCCAGCCAGTCGCTTCACCCTGCTGAATTTCATCAGCCTGTTCGTGCGTAGGACATTTTCTGATCTTGCTGCTGCGTTGAGAGCGCATGTCTTTTTGCGTGAGGCGCTCGGTATTATTTCGTTTCGCTTCCTGCAATACTGGGGAACTTACAAAGGTTATCGCGATCCGGCTAAGCCCAATCAAAAACTAAGGCAAGTGTTTTATTATCCGCCCGGGCTGCTCGAGCCGCGCAAAAATTCGGAAGCGGGCCAGGCTGCGTATAAAGAAGCGGCCGCGGATCAGCGCAATGGCCGCTAAGCCGCGCATCGTTGCGCTGGTGCCCATGCGCGAGCACTCTGAGCGCGTGCCCGGCAAGAATTATCGCCCGCTGGCGGGGCGGCCGCTCTTCCATCACATCCTGCTCACGCTGGCCGCCTGCCCGCAGGTGGCCGAGATCGTGGTGGATACCGACAGTGCAAAGATCAAAGCCGACATCGCCGAAAATTTCCCCACCATGCGCGTGCTGGATCGGCCCGCTCCCCTGCACGCGGGAGAAATTCCAATGAACGAGATATTGCTCTACGACACGTCCCAAGTGCCGGCCAATTTTTATTTGCAACCCCACAGCAC
>JBKJWG010000178.1:0-4232 GCA_046716985.1 Anaerolineales bacterium
GTTCATCACTGGGGTTGCCACCAACGAAGGCAAGAAGGATCGCAACCTCGTGTTCATTTTCGATTACGAGGGCGTGAACGTTTGCCACTTGGGTGATATGCAATCGGTGCCCAGCCGAACGCAAGTGGAAGCCTTCGGCACTGTGGACGTGCTGCTGGTGCCGGTGGGCGGTGGCAACGCGCTCAGCGCGGCCAAGGCCGCCGAGGTGATCGCGCTGATCGAGCCGGGCATCGTCATCCCCATGCATTACAAAACAACCAGCAGCACGCTAAAATTGAATCCGAGCAAACAATTTCTGCAAGAAATGGGTCTGACTGCAAAGGAAAAGGCGCAACCCTCGTTGAAAGTGGCGAAGGCCAATATTCCCGACGAGACACAAGTGGTGATCCTGGAAGCTACCGAATGAAAATGTCTGCCATTAAATTACTAATGACCTGGGACATCCAGCCCGGGCGCGAAGAAGATTACTTCGAATTTCATATTCGCAAGTTCGTGCCCGCTCTTGAGGGGCTGGGCGTAGCGCTCAGCGAGGCCTGGCTCACTGTCTATGGTGAGCAGCCGCGCTTGCTGGCCGAGGCCGTGATCCCCAGTTTGGATTCGGCACGCAAGGTGTTGGAATCCAATGCCTGGGAGGACTTGGGCAACCAGATGGAAGACCTAGTGGAAAACTTCGATTACAAATTGGTGCCCGCCCGCGGCGGCTTTCAGATGTAAACTGGGTTGTGGCCCTTTAGCCACGTGCAGTGAACTCTCCAATTGCCAAAAAATTGTTGCACTGGTACGCCTCTCGCAGACGCGAGCTGCCTTGGCGCGAGCGCCCCGAGCCCTATGCCGTTTGGGTGGCCGAGATCATGGCGCAACAAACTCGGCTTGAAAGCATGCTGCCTTATTACAAGAGATGGATGCGGCGCTTTCCCAATATAAAGAGTTTGGCTAAATCTGATGATCAAGATGTTCTGAACCTTTGGGAAGGGCTCGGATATTACGGCCGCGCCCGCAACCTGCGCCGCGCGGCTCAAGTGGTTATGAAAGAATATAGCGGTCGATTGCCAGCAGATCTAAAAGCCCTGCGCTGGTTGCCGGGCATTGGACCCTATACAGCCGGCGCCGTTGCATCGTTAGCTTTCGGTCTCGATACGCCTGCGGTGGATGGCAACGCCATGCGCATATTGGCGCGTGTTTTCGATGTGGAATTGCCAGCCGATTCCAGCGCGGGCAAGAAACGTTTTTGGGAATTGGCCACGGAACATTTGCCGCTTGGTCGCGCCGCCGAATACAACCAGGCGCTGATGGATTTGGGCGCGCAGATCTGCACACCGCGCACGCCGAAATGCGGCGTTTGCCCGCTGGCTGCTGATTGCCGCGCTAAGGCTCTGGGCATTCAGGCGCAGCGGCCAGTAAAAACCGCGGCGAAAGTATCACTGCTACGAGAGTTCGCCGCGGCAGTTATCCGCCAGCGCGGCGAGGTGTTGCTGGTGCAGCGGCCAGCAAGCGGCTTGCTCGGCGGCATGTGGGAATTTCCAAACACGCTTTTATCTTCGCCGCGGCGTGCCAAAGATGGTTTGCGCCGCTCGCTACGTAATGAGTTTGACTTCGATTTCATTATCGAAAAACGGCTGGGTATTTATGAACACGCCTATTCGCACTTCCGTGCCCGCTTGCAAGTTTTCGATTGCCCGCTGAACGGCAAGCGGCCGAAAGCAATTCCTCACCACCCCCAGCGCTGGCTGAAACCGAGTGCGCTTTCTGAATTGCCGATGGGCAAACTAGATCGGCAAATAGCCAACGCATTGGTTGAACGGGCAGGTTAAATGATGCGCCGCTTCCAACGCACAGTCGAAGATTTCACCTGCGGCCACTGTGGGCTGGAGGTGCAGGGCGATGGTTACACCAACCATTGCCCGCGCTGCCTGTGGAGCCGGCATGTCGATATTAATCCCGGCGACCGGCTGGCCGAGTGCGGCGGCTTAATGGAACCTGTGGCCCTCGAAGGCACGCCAGGCACATATCGCATCCTGCATCGTTGTGAGCTGTGCTCGGCAGAAAAATGGAACCAGGCGTCGCCGGCAGATGACTTCGACGCACTATTGGCACTTGCCGAAACACAGGCCAAAGGAACTCTTGGATACTGAAGAAGCCTTTTCTCAGCTGCGCATCAAAATGGTTGAGAGGCAGTTAGCCGAACGCGGCATCCGCGATGAGCGCGTGCTGGCTGCGATGCGCCGCGTGCCGCGCCATCTGTTTGTGCCCGAAGCGGAACGCGCACAGGCTCATGAAGATAGCCCGCTGCCCATCGGGCAGGGCCAGACGATCTCGCAGCCCTACATCGTGGCTTATATGCTGCAGGCTTTGCATCTGAGCGGCGACGAAAAAGTGTTGGAAATCGGCACCGGGTCCGGATACCAGGCCGCCTTGCTGGGCGAGCTGGCTAAAGAAGTACATACTGTTGAGCGTTTCGCTGACCTGGCTGAGCAAGCCAAGCGTGTCCTGACCCAACTTGGTTACCAAAATGTGCATGTGCACCATGCGGATGGTTCCGCTGGGCTGCCCGACCACGCGCCATACGATGCGATCATCGTGGCGGCCGGCGCCCCAATCGTGCCGCAGCCATTGCTCAAGCAGCTCGCGCCAGGCGGACGCTTGCTGCTGCCGGTAGGTGAGCCGGGGCACCAGGTTTTGCAGTTGTGGACGCGGCGCGGCGGTGAATTTGATCGAGAGGATCTGGTGCCGGTGGCTTTCGTGCCGCTAGTCGGCGCGCACGGCTGGAAAGAAAGCTAAGAAATCCGCTACTTTGATTTTATTTGTGACTTGGCCCTATGTCTGCCCGTCTATGCAATAATGCCTCACTCAAATGCTCTCTCTAGTTCCAACCCCTCTATTTTTTGCAAGCTTGTCAAGGAGAAAGTTGACACTTTTCTTCCGCCAAGAAATCTTGAAGGAGAGCGAAAAAAAAGTCACCGTGATTAAATAAGATCAGCGAAGAGGCCCTTCTCGGATACAATCCCGCGATGAACTGGGTTTGGCTCGGCGCTGGTGGGGGTGATAGTCATTTTGTTATTTCAAAATTGGGTCGCGCGCGGTTTTGCTCTCCCGGATGCTTTCTTCACCTAGACTCAGTTTGGAGACTTTAATGGGTTCATCCAGATTACTTGGTCTGTTTGCTTCCGCTGTTTTTTTGGCAGCCTGCGCTTCGCAGGCCCCGACCTCTTCTGGCAAGTTGAATGTAGTCGCCACCAACTCGATCCTGGGCGACGTGGTTAAACATATTGGTGGTGAACTGGTCAATTTAACTACCTTGATTCCGCCTAAGACTGATCCGCATTCCTTCGAACCGGCGCCTCAAGATGCAGCCAGAGTGGCCGAAGCGGATGTGATCTTCGTCAATGGCCTCAACCTAGAAGAATTCATGCAGAGCTTGTTGAGCAATGCAGAAAGCCATGGCATGGTGATCACAGTTTCGGATGGTATCCAAACAATTGCGGGTGAAGAGGAGGAATTCGCGGATGCGGACCCCCATGTGTGGATGAATCCAATGAATGTAAAGATCTGGGCTGACAACATCGCCGAAGCGCTGGCGGCAGCCGACCCGGCAAACGCGGATGTCTATCGCGCCAATGCCGGGGCCTATAAGATCCAACTCGATGAATTGGATACCTGGGCGAAAGAGCAGATCGGTCAAATTCCGGCTGAGCAGCGGCTGCTGCTCACCGATCACGATGCGCTTGGTTACTTTCTCGACCAATATGGTTTTCAGTTCGTTGGCGCGGTGATCCCCAGCACCAGCACCAGCAGCGAACCTTCAGCGGGCGAATTGGCCGATCTTGAGCAAGCTATTCAGCAATATGGTGTGAAGGCGATTTTCGTAGGGATCTCGGTCAACCCCGCCCTGGCCGAACGAGTGGCGGCCGATACCGGTGTGCGCCTGATCCCGATATATACCGAGGCGCTCAGCGATGCCAGCGGCCCGGCCGCGACCTATTTGGACATGATGCGTTATGACGTCGAAGCCATTGTGGCCGCGCTAAAGTAAAATCAATCGGTATGTTGAAAGCTAGTGAACAAAAATCCCCGCATGCACAGCACGCGGGCAGCCGCTTCTCTCTCGAATTGCGCAAATTGGGCCTGCGCTATAACAGCCACTTTGCCCTGCAAGATCTCTCACTGCAGATAGAGCCGGGGCTGCGCGTGGCTATTGTTGGCCCCAACGGGGCGGGCAAATCCACGCTGTTCAA